>JAPPHP010000257.1 GCA_028821035.1 Gammaproteobacteria bacterium
CTCTCGACGAGGTTGCCGTAGAAGCTGCCGGGCTCGTCGTCCGACGGCCAGAACAGCGGATCGTAGAGCATCGCCAGCTCGATCACGTGCGCTCCCGGCGGACGGATGCCCTTCTCGATGTTCGGCGTGAAGCTGTCGAACTTCTGCGCCGTGGGCAGCACCAGCGTGCCTCCCTTCGGCGCGTCCGGGTTGACGTATTCGAAGTGCGAGAACCCCTCCGGGTATTTCAGCTTGCCAAAGCTCGGGACGCCGTGGCTGAACCGCGGCTCCGAGGACGCGCTCGCCGTGAGCAGGGCGACGCTCAGGAGCCAGGCGGCACGCATGGATCGGCGGCGGAACACCCACTGATTGTGCACGATTGCGGGCGACGCGGCGGCCGGCCCCCAGGGCGGTTAGCGCGGTTGCGCGAATCGTCAACCGCTAGTGAAATAGCGGCAGTGAACCGGGACGCTCCCCAAGCGCTCCAACCAGCGACCGCCGACCCACGGAGGTACCCATGCAAACATCCCCGGTTACTGGCACAGGCAGTGGCGCGACCGGGACCGGTCACGGTACCGGCCGCGGGTCGCCGGCGCCGGGCCCCGACGGGTGCGCGGCATGTTCGAGGAAGTCGACGCATAAGCGCCGGCGGGGCGGCCCGTGTTCCGGTCGATCAGCCGCCCTTGACCATCTCGTCGAAACGCCGCTGCATCTCGCGCGGGGAGACTTCCTCGATCTCGTGCCCGACGTTCCAGCGGTGCCCGGACGGATCCTTGAGGACTGCCGACCGCTCGCCGTAGAACTGGGTCGGTGGGCGGCGTCTCCACCGTCGCGCCGGCCTCCGCCGCACGCTCGACCACGGCGTCGCAGTCGTCCACAGTGCAGGTGGATGGTCACCGGGGAGCCGCCCAGGTTGCCGGGACCCCGGACGCCGATCTCGGGGAACTCGTCGGCGAGCATCAGCGTTGCGCCGTCGAAGTCGAGTTCCGCGTGACCGACGCGGCCCCCCGGCTCCACCAGGCGGAACTTCTCGGTCGCGCCGAACGCTTCGCGGTAGAAACGGATCGCCGCGTCCGCGCCGTCGACGCACAGATAGGCGAACACTTCGTGCACGGCCATCGGCATGCTCCTCAAAGTTTCGGTAGTTGCCCGGGGAAGCGTACGCCTGCCGGCCGCCCCCGTATTGCAGAAATTTGACCCGTCAGGCCGCCAGGTGCCCCGGGCGTTTGACGACACTCTTCCGGTAGACGCCGGGCGTGATCCCCGCCATGGCTCGGAACTCGCGCTGGAAGTGCGCCTGGTCGCTGTATCCGGCGAGGGCGGCAAGTGCGCTCGACGCCATGTCCCGGTCCAACAGGTCCGACGCCTGGCGAAAACGACAGATCCGCGCGTACTGCTTGGGCGATAGTCCCACCTGGCGGTCGAAGAGCGCGATGAAACGCCGGTGGCAGTAGCCGGTCCGCTCGACGACGTCGGCGACGCGCCGCCGGCGCGGCAGCTCCCGAAGCCCGTAGGCCACTACCGGGTGCAGGACCGGAGCGAGCGGCAGTCGCGCCAGCAGGACGGTCTCCAGGGTCGTCAGCCGCGCCTCGTCCGAGTTCGCCCCGCATAGGTGCTCCAGCGCGTGCTCGGTGGCCGCCCTGCCCCACACGAACTCGAGGGACACGTGGCGATTGGCCAGCGCCGCGTTGGGGACTCCGAAGAGCAACTGCCCAGCACCGGGTTTCAGCAAGGCGCCAACGCTCGCCCCGGCCCGTGACAGCGACTTGACGTAGCCGCGCGTACGCGGCCCGGCGGCGACCGCGTGGCCGAAGGTCTCGCCCGCGCGATCTTCGGACCGCTCAGAGAAGCGAAACGGGGGCCCGCCCAGCCGCAAGGCCAAGTGCATCTCCGGTCCCGGCAGCAGCCGTTCCCAGCCGCCCTCCGCACTCCCGCCCGCGGGCGAGGCGGTCCACACCCGCGAAACGAACGGCGCGAGCGACGGGTGCGGGCGGCGGTTCAGCATGCGGCGAACATCAGACCGGCGACCCCCTCGGGAAATCCGGCTCGCGCTTCTCGCGCAGGGCCGCCAGCCCTTCCCTGCTCTCCGGCCCGAGGAAACCCAGCATCTCGAGCGCGGTCGACGCGTCGTAGGTCGGACCGGCGAGCCGCAGCCAGTTGTTCAGCGCGTACTTCGTCCAGCGGATGGCGTTCGGGGCGCCGCGCGCGAGCTTGCGCGCCACTTCCATGGTCCGGTCGCCAAGTTCCCCGTCGTCGACGCAAAGCGAGATCAGGCCGATGCGCTCCGCCTCCTCCGCCGGCAGGCGGTCGCACGTCAGCAGGTAGTACTTCGCCTTCGCCATGCCGCACAGGAGCGGCCAGACGATGGCGGCGTGGTCGCCGGCCGCGACGCCCAGGCGCGTGTGGCCGTCCGTGATGAAGACCGAGCGCGCGGCGATGGATACGTCGCACAGGAGCGCGGCCACGAGGCCGGCGCCGACGGCGGGGCCGTTGATCGACGAGATGGTGGGCTTGCCGCAGTCGATGACGTTGTAGACCAGGTCGCGCGCTTCCTTCCACGTGCCCACCAGGCTCGTGTAGTCGTTCATGTTGCGCTCGATCATGTCGAAGTCGCCCCCGGCGGAGAAGGCGCGGCCCTCCCCGGTGAGCACGACGCAGTCTATGTCCGGGTCTTCGTCGACCTCCCGCCACACGTACGTCAGTTCCCGGTGGCCAACGGCGTCGAGCGCGTTGAACCGCTCTGGCCGCGAGATGGTGATGCGCAGTATCCGCTCGTCCGGATAGTCGAACTTCAACCGCTCGTAACCCTGGTAGCGATCCGCCATGTTTCCTCCCTCCCCTCGATTCCCCTACTCGCCCTCGGCCATCCTCCGCTGCAACCGTCGCATGCCGTGCAGCCAGCGCTCGAGGTCGTTCGTCTTGCGTTCCATCCAGGTCTGCGCGATCGGATCGGTCAGGATCAGGAACCGCTCCTCGTGCACCGCGTCCAGGACCTGCCGGGCGACCTCCTCGGGTTCCTTGACGGGGCCCACCGCCGACAGCGAGGCGTCGGACCGTCTGTCCCCCACCCGGGTGCGCGCCGTGGCGGCGCGGCCCGGGGCCGCCATCCCGGCGAGCATCGGCGTGTTCACGCCGAGGGGTGCGAGCAGGGAGACGCGTATGCCGCGATCGTGGTAGGCGATGGCCATCCACTCGGCCAGACCCACCACCGCGTGTTTCGTAACGGCGTAGGTCGCGTTGCCCTGGGACGTCAGGATGCCGGCCATGGACGCCGTGTGCAGGAGGTAGCCCGAGCCGCGCTCGAGCATGCCCGGCAGCACCGCGCGCACCGCGAACACGTGCGCCATCAGGTTGATGCGCCACTGCTCGTCCCAGACGTCGATGTCCGTGGTCAGCGGATCGCCGCCCGTCGCGACCGCGGCGTTGGAGAAGAACACGTCGACCGGCCCGAAACGCGCCTCCGTCTCCGCGACCAGGGCGTTCACGTCGGCTTCCCGGCCCACGTCGCAGTGCACCGCGTGGCCCCCGATGTCCCCAGCGACCGCGCTGGCCAGGTCGTCCTGCACGTCCGCGACGACCACGCGCGCTCCCTGGGCCGCGAAGCCGCGCGCGCACGCCGCGCCGATACCGCTCGCGGCGCCGGTCACGACTACCGTCCTGTCCCGCAGTTCCATTCGGTCGCTCCCATAGGGTGATGCTCGGCAATATACGCGGTTTGCCCAGCCCATTGCGTCAGCGCCACCCGCGCTCCTATAGACTTGCGGAATGGGAAGCGTTGCGGCGCGCGCGATCGTGCTCCTCGCGAGTACGGGGCTGATCTGGGCGGTGTCTCTTTACGGGATCCTCCTGGATCCGGGCATGCTGTACGACCTTGCCCTCCTGCCGCGCCGGGCGGACGGGTTGCCCGGCGTCATCGGGATGCCCTTCGTACACCGGTCGTGGGCCCACCTGCTGGCGAATTCCGGTCCCCTGCTCGTGCTCGGCGCGCTCGTCCTGTTCCGCGGCGTGCGCTACTACCTGGCGGTGACGGCCACGATCGTCCTCGTGGGCGGCCTCGGGGTCTGGTTCCTCGGGCGCGACGCCGCCCACATCGGCTCGAGCGGCCTGGTTTTCGGCTTCGCGGCGTTTCTGGTCGTACGCGGGCTGTACGAGCGGCGGCCGGGATCGACGGTCATCGCGCTGCTCGTGTTCATCTTCTACGGGAGTCTCATCTGGGGCATCGTCCCGCAGGGGGACGGCACGTCCTGGGAGGCGCACCTCTTCGGGCTGCTCGCCGGGATGGCGGCCGCACGCGCCGCCGTGGCCCTCGAGCGTCCACCCGGCGACGACCCATGATCGTGCTGATCCAGCAGGGCGAGATCCTGCTCTTCGCGCTGCTGCTCGTCGCCCTGATCCTGTCCCTGACTTTCCATGAGTTCGGACACGCCTTCGTCGCCAAGCTGTACGGCGACCCTACGGCCGAGCGCGCCGGGCGGCTCACGCTCAATCCCCTCGCCCACATCGACCTCATGGGCCTCGCGATGGTGGTGCTGGTGGGTTTCGGATACGCGAAACCGGTCCCGACCGACCCGCGCAACTTCCGGTCGAAGCGCGCCGATCTCTGGGTTGCCGCGGCCGGTCCGGCCATGAACCTCCTGCTCGCCGCCGTCGCGTGGAACTTCTTCCTAGGCATGCGCATCGCGGGCGTGGAGTACTTCGCGGAGCCGGGACCGCAGACCTTCTTCGTGGTGCTCGTGCAGGTCAACCTGCTCCTCATGGTGTTCAACCTGATCCCGCTCGGTCCGCTGGACGGCCACTACATCCTCCCCCACTTCCTGCCGGCCGCGGCGGCGCGGACCTACCGGGAGTACAACCAGCGGTTCGGGGTGTATGCGCTGCTCGCGCTGATCGTCCTCGCCATCCTCGGCGTCCCGGTGTTCAGCTACGTGATGTCGATGGGCGCGGCGCTCCTGCCTTACATCACCTTCGTCTGACACCCCCGGCAATCTCGCTCGCACCGACGGGCTGCCGGCGCACGCAAGTTGCGGACTTGTCCCACAGACTCCGCCAAGGGGCACCTCTACGCTCACGGTGTCAAAACCCGGCCCGCGAGAGGAAACCCCATGTCCGCCAACGCACGAGACGCCCACGCCGCAGCCAGGCTCCGCGAGCGGGTCGAGGCGGTCGCAAACCTGCTGGACCCCGGCACCGGCGCCGAGCAGGAGCGCGCCCGGGCCCTGCTCGCGGACCTCTTCGAGCGTCACGGCCACCAGTCCACCTTTCGCGCCCTGCGCAACGCCGCCACGGCCGGGCTCGACGTCCAGACCCTCGAGGCCATGATCGAACTGAAGGAGATCTGGGCGGCGCGGTCGGACTGGTGGTATCGCCGGTCCCGCGAAGGCGTCGTCGAGATGGAACGCGGACCCGCGGCGTTGTCGTGGAAACTGGCGCGCCGCGTGTGCCTGGCGCGGTGGCAGTACCCGCCCGAGTCGATGATCGAGGACGACTGGTTCGAGGAATGGCTGGCGGCGCCGCCCCGCTCCCCCGGGAACTACGACTTCGTCACGTTCGTCCAGGAGAAGATCGACGGGCGGGCGTCGGACGACCTCTACGCCGGCCTGCGGTTCCTCCACGGCGCCGCCGAGGCCCGAGGCGATCCGGACGCATGGCTCCTGCAATCCCTCGAGGGCGAGGTAGCGGGCGACGCCTGCCGCGGCGCCGTGTCCGACCTGCCGTTCTGACGTCCGGCGATGGCCAACGCACCACAGCCCGCGGACGGCAGGCCCCTGAGGCGAACTTGCCGGGGAGGTCTCGGCTCGGACACACTGCGCCCGCTGCCGCGGGAGGAAGCACTCATGCCATCCAAGGAGCCGCAAGGCGTATGTCTCGTCACGGGGGTCGGACCGGGGACCGGCGCCGCCATCACGCGCCGCTTCGCCGCCGGGGGGTATCGCGTCG
>JAPPHP010000162.1 GCA_028821035.1 Gammaproteobacteria bacterium
TCGAACGCGTCGCGCACGCGGCCGAAGCGGGTGTCGCACGTGCCGTGAATGTCCACTATGGACCGCCTCCCGATGCCGGAAAGGGGCCAACGTACCACACCGCCCCGCGCAAAGACGGTGGCACCGGGCGGGGGCACGGCCGATGGCCTACGACGATTGCAGACATCTCGGTACGGGGTGCCAGCGAAGTCTCCTTCCTCGACCCCGACGCGCCCTTCACCATGGCCGCCAAAAGCTCGCGACGCAGGAGTTTCGCGGCCAGCGAAACTCCCAACGCGAGCGCAAGCTCGCGCGTGGACCTGAAACTCCACTGTGCTACCGTCACGTCAACCGCGTCCTCACACGCCTCCCCATCGCGGAGGGCCCGCCGATGGCCGAACCCCTGCCGTCCCGTCCCGTCCTGTACCCCGAGACCGACGGGCAGCCGACGCCCGACGGTGACTACCAGGGCGAAGCGTACCGCTACGTCGTCCCGGCGCTGCAAGCCCGGTTCCGGACGCGCCCGGACGTGTACGCCAGCGGCGACCTGTTCATCTACCTGGAGAAGGACAACCCCGGCAACTGCATCGCGCCCGATGCGTTCGTCGTGTTGGGCGCCGCCAATCACCGACGCGAGACCTACCGCCTCTGGGAGGAGCCGGCAGGGGTGCCCGATTTCGTGCTCGAGATCGTCTCGCCGAGCACGTGGCGCACGGACCTCGGGGCCAAGCGGGAGAAGTACGCCTCACTCGGGGTCCGCGAGTATTGGCTGCACGATCCGCACGGACGACATCTCCAACCCGCGCTTGCGGGATACCGCCTCGAGGGAAGCGCCTACGTGCCGCTGCCCGCCATCCAGACCCCGGGAGGCATCGCGATGCGCAGCGACGTGCTCGGACTGGAACTGCATCTGGACGGCGACGACCTGCGGCTGTTCGATCCGGTGTCCGGGGAGTACCTGCCCAACTTCGTGGAATCGGAGGCTGGGAGGCGCGCCGCCGAAGCCCGGGGGCGTGCAACTGAAGCCGACCTGCGCAAATCGGAAGCCGGGAGGCGCACCGCCGAAGCCGACTTGCGCGTTGCCGAAACCGGGAGGCGCACCGCCGAGGCCGACTTGCGCGCTGCCAAGACCCGGATTGCGGAGTTGGAGCGCGCCATGCGGCAACGCCGGGGCGAGTGAGCCCCGCCAGCAGAGTCGCGACTGAAGGCCCAAACCGAGTCGTCTGCCCCATCCGGTGTCCGGAGACGGACGTTGCCGCGCCCGTTGGCCACCGGCATCTCCGCCTGGCGCCGATGGCCTACGCTGATTGCAGGCATCTCGGCACCGCGTGCCGGCGAGGTCTCCTTCCCCGACCCCGACGCGCCCCGACGTGTACGCCAGCGGCGACCTGTTCATCTACCTGGAGGAAGGCAACCCGCGCAACCGCGTCGCGCCCGACGCGTTCGTCGTTCTGGGCGCCGCCAATCGTCGGCGCGAAACCTACCGCCTCTGGGAGGAGCCCGCAGGCGTGCCCGACTTCGTACTCGAGCTCGTCTCGCCGAGCACTTGGCGTACGGACGTCGGGGCGAAGCGGGAGAAGTACGCCGCCCTCGGCGTCCGCGAGTATTGGCTGCACGATCCGCACGGACGACATCTCCAACCGGCGCTTGCGGGATACCTCCTTGACGGCAGCGCGTACGTGCCTCTGCCCGCCATCCAGACACCGGCAGGCATCGCGATGCGCAGTGACGTGCTTGGACTGGAACTGCATCTGGACGGCGACGATCTGCGGCTGTTTGATCCGGTGTCCGGGGAGCACATACCCAACTTCGCGGAGTCGGAAGCCGGGAGGCGCATCGCCGATGCCGGGAGCCGCGCCGCCGAAGCCCGGGGTCGGGCAGTGGAAGCCGACCTGCGCGCTGCCAAGACCCGGACCGCTGAGTTGGAGCGCGCCTTGCGGCAACGCCGGGGCGAGTGATTCAGGCGCCCCCGTCCACCTTCGCCGCCACGAGCGGAATCCGGTCGTTGCCGAAGTAGATGTCGTCGCCGTCGAGGAACATCGTGGGAGACCCGAAGCCGCCGCGCTCGATGAGTTCGTCCGTGTTGGCGCGGAGCCGGTCCTTGTACTCCTGCGAGCCGATCCTGTCGAAGAACGACGCCACGTCCAGGCCGCTCTCCTCGACGATCGGCCCCAGCACCTCGTCCTGCGAGATGTCCTCGAGGTCGCCCCAGTAGCGCTGGAACACCCGCCGGGCATAGGGCACGAGGCAGTCCTCCTCGATCGCGACGAACGCGCCTCGCATCGCCTTGACGCTGTTCACCGGGAACACCGGCGGCTGGCCGATCTCGATGCCGACGTAGCGCGCCCAGTCGGCGAGGTCCTTGCCGTAGTACTTCGACTTCAGCGGAACGGGGTTGGCCCGACCCTCGTAGACGCTCGGGTTGACCGTGTTGAAGACGCCGCCGACCAGGAAGGGCCGCCACTCGATCGACACCGGGCGCGGCGCCATGGAACGCTGGATCTGCTCGAACGCCAGGTAGGTCCAGGGGCTCGAGCAGTCGAAGAAGAACTCTAATGTGTGCATGGAGCCGGGAGCTTATATCATGCCGGCAGTCCCCGACACGGCCCGGCCGCCCATGGACGACACCGCCCTGCTCGACGAGATGCGCGCCCTGCTCGACGAGGCGCAGCGCGTCGTCGTCTTCACCGGCGCCGGGATCAGCACCGAGTCCGGCATCCCCGATTTCCGGAGCCCCGGCACGGGTCTCTGGAACAAGGTGAAGCCGATCGAGTTCCAGGACTTCATGGCCTCGGAGGAGGTCCGCCAGGAGTCCTGGCGCCGCCGCTTCACGGGCGACCGCAGCATGGAAGGCGCGCAGCCCAACAACGGCCACAAGGCCGTCGCGAAGCTCGTCGCCGAGGGCAAGGTGACGGCGGTCATCACCCAGAACGTGGACAACCTGTTCCAGGACGCCGGCATCCCCGACGAGCAGGTCGTCGAGCTGCACGGCAACGCGAGCTACGCGAAGTGCCTGTCCTGCGGGACCCGCTACGAGATGGCCGACCTCGAGGCGCAGTTCAACGAGCTCGGCCGCGTCGCGCCCTGCAGCCGCTGCGGCGGCATCGTCAAGAGCGCGACCATCTCGTTCGGGCAGGCCATGCCCGAGGACGCCATGCTGCGCGCGCAGCGGTTCACCGAGTCCTGCGACCTGATGCTGACGACCGGCTCGACGCTGATCGTCTACCCTGCGGCGGGATTCCCCGAGTACGCCAAGCGCCTCGGGGCGAAGCTCGTCATCCTGAACCGGGAGGCCACCCCCCTAGACGGCATCGCCGACCTGGTCGTGCACGGGGAGATCGGGCCGGCGCTGTCGTACGTCGTCGGGATCAACTGACGGAGGGCCGCCCCTACCGCCGCTGACTGGCACTGTCCGACCGGCTTCCGCTACGCGGCCAGGACGAACGATCCGCCGCACCGGTCCGCGCGGCACTCCCCTCCGACAAACATCGCCCTTATCAAACCCCGGCCTCGGGCCCGTCGATCTGGTCACGACCGGGGGCGCCACCCGGAGACGCAGTCTCGAGAGCGGCGTCGCCGGACAGCAGGATCAGTTCCCGGGCGGACGTCGAATAGGGCGATGTTTCGCTGCAGAGGACGCCCGTCGCCGCACCTGGCATTCCGAATGATATGGGCGATGTTCTGTCGGTGGAGGAGGCCGTCCGCGAAGCCTGACGCGCCTGACCAACGCCCAGCGCCAGAGCAACGAGCGTTTCCAAGGGCGGTCCCCCAAAGTCGCGGAGCGCCGGTTGGCGGGCGGTGGAAGACGCGGCGCCGGTCCGTCCACTCCACCTCCGAAAACCGGCCTTCCAGCTGATTGGGGCGATGTACCGTTCGCGGAGGACGTACCTCGCAAAGCCTGGCGCTCGCGACCCACGCTCCGCGCTCGGCAGGGCGGGTTCTGTGGCGGTAGCCCTACCGGGCCGCGGTCAGCAACTGGTCCGCGAACGTCTCGATATGTTCGACCCGGTTGCAGAGCCGGACGTCCAGGCAGTACGGAGCGTAGCGGCGCATCTCCGAGTCGCCGTCGGACCAGCGGTCGCGCGTCTCGGGGTTGAGCCAGAAGACCTGCTTGACCCGCAGCGAGATCTCCTTGAGCAGGTGCGCCTGCGGGTCGAAGTAGTTGTTGCGGCCGTCGCCGAGCACCACGACGGTCGAGCGGCTGTCGAGGTCCCTGCCGCAGAGTTCCCGGAAGTCCCGGAAGGCGCGCGCGTAGTCCGTCGTGCCCTTGCCCCAGTCGAACAGCGCCTGTTCCACCGCCTCCTCGGGCGCTTTCCGCGAGAACGTGTCCGTGACCTCGCCGAGGGCGCTCGAGAACGCGAACGCCCGCACGTTCGGCAATACGTCGGTCAGTTCGTACAGGAACAGCAGCAGGAAGCGCGACACCTGCGCCACGGAGCCGCTGACGTCGCACAGCACGTACACCGTCGCCTTCTCGCGCTTCACGCGGCGCCAGTGCGGCTCGAAGATGGCGCCGTCGTACGACAGGTTTCGCCGTAGCGTCTTCTTCAGGTCCAGCACGCCCCGGGCCGCGCGCCGCTGCCGGCGGCGGTGTTCCCGGGCGAGCTTGCGCGCGAGCTTCTCCACCACGCGCCGGACTTCCACGTGGTACTCGCGGGGAATGCGGTCGAGCTGCGACTTGAGCGCCGCCTCCAGCAGCGCACGCCGCCCCGTTGCGTCCACGTGCAGCTTGTACTGCGCGTCGACGTACTCGCGGATTTCGCCGTGAAAGTACTGGCGCAGGTAGCGCAGGAGCGGGTCGGCGCCGTTGCCCGTACCCCCGCCTGCCAGGTACGCCTCGAGTTCGTCGAGCGAGAGGGCCTGCGCGATCTTGGCCGCGTACAGCCGCTTCTCCCGCAGCGTGCGCATCGCGCTGATGCCGGCGTCTTCGGCCGCCTGCTGCACGAGGAAGGCGAGGTAGTCGCGCTCGTCGGCGAGCACGCTGTCGATGGTCCGCACGAGGCCGCCCGAGAGGTGCCGGCCCAGTTCCTCGACGAGCGCCTCGCGGTCGACGTCCCGCACGAACGTGGGTTTCGCCGGCTCCCGGAACGCGAGTTGCAGGAAGAAGCGGTCGAAGGCGTCCTCGAACCGTTCCTTCTCATCCCGGGTCTTGGCGAGGGCGAGGCCGAGCGCGTCGCGCAGCAGGCGCTTGTTCTCGATGCCGACCTGCGACACGACATCGAAAGCGTCGAGGGTCTCCGCCGGCGAGACGCGCACGTCCGCGTTCCTGAGCGCCTGCACGAAGCGGGAGAAAGTGACCTCCATGAGGCGGCTTAGTATAGGACCGATGCCCACCTCCCACCGACAGGCCGTTCGCGTCGCGTTGCGAGGCCTGATGCCGGAGTGGCGGGTGCAGACCGTCGACCACGTCTCCTACCTGCCTGGCGGCTACGCGAACGACAACTACCGGTTCGAGTACGAAGGCGGCGCATACGCGCTGCGCATCGCACGGCATCCCGGGGCGGACCGGCGCGCCGAGGCCCTTTTTCTACAGCTCGCCTCGGCACCGGAGGTAGTCGCATTCGACCTGCCGACCGGACACCTGCTCACCCGCTGGATCGACGGGGCGCTGCTCGCCGACTCCCCCGTTCCGCCGGAGACGGCGGCCGCGTACGTCCAGGCCCTCCACGCGGAGATACCGAGCGGCGTACGCAGCTACGATCCCCGCGAGGCCATCCACCGCGACCTCGCCGGCGCAGGGAAGCTCGCCCGCAACGCCGTCCTCGCCCTGGAGCGGCTCGACTGGACGCCGGCGGGCCTGGGCGGTTGCCACAACGACCTGAATCCCTGGAACGTCCTGTGCACGGAGCGCGGCTGGCGCACCCTCGACTGGGAGTTCGCCGGCGACAACGACCCGCTGTTCGACGTGGTCTGCCTCG
>JAPPHP010000259.1 GCA_028821035.1 Gammaproteobacteria bacterium
AACTGGTTCTCAATCGCAGGCTCAACTACCGGAACGTCGTGCTGACGGATCGCCCCGGCGGCGAGATCGGCTACGTGCTCCGTAACGGCGAGCGGCGCTTCGTGCCGTGGCTCGGGTTCATCGAACGTGCTGCGGCACGAACGCTCGAGGGCGCCAGGCCCGTTCGCCTTGCCGACATCACGCGCGTGGGTGTCGCCGGTTGGCCGGCGCCCGAGTGGCGCGATGTTCCGCCCGGCGAGCGCGTGCACGGCTGCCTGACGAGCCGGGGGGCGTTCGCCATCTACGACGCGGTGGTCGCGCTGGTGGGGGCCGCGGCGAGTGCGGACTCGCGGGGCATGTCGACGACATAGTGTCCGCTATGCCGCCATACGCACCCCCGGATGCTGGGGAACGTCCGGCGCGGACCCTCGCACTACGTTGGCGTCCCTGGAAGTGGTGCAGTAGGTTGGCGGCGCGTCCGCTCCTCGTGGCTGTGGCCCTTGCCGGATGCGTTCACGGCGAAGGCGTCTGCGGGTTTTCGCCCTCCGGCCGACCATGAAGCGCGAAGCAGATCGAGAGTCTGCACGAACTCGGCATCCTCGAGTGCGCCTGGAACGTGATCCTGCGCGCCGTGAGAGTCCATGCACGTCTCGCCCGTGCCGCGCCGAGCGCGTCGTCGACGTCTCCGTTCCGACGACCTTGCCGTGATGCGTCTCAGCCGTCCTCGCGCAGGCTCTCGAGGAGAATCCGGCGCCAACCGCGCAGCCATCGGCCCCCGCCGCCAAGGATGTCGACCCGGAAGACGCGGCGCACCACCGCGCCGTCGGCGTCGGTCGCGAAAACCGCCACGGTGACCTCGACAGGCTCGCCCGGATCGTCGAGTGCCTTGATCTCGAGGACGGACCCGTCCACCCGTACCGAGACCAGGTCGGGCGCGCTCGATTCGGCCCGGTAGCCGAAGAACTCGCCGCCGCCGGAGAGCAGCGTCTTCAGGTCTATCCGGGCGATGTCGCCCGGCACCGCGAGTTCCGCGAGCCGCGGTACGGGCATCCTGAAGCTGACTGCATCGGAAGCAGGGCCGTCTGGCAGTCCCTCCCGGGTGGCGACCACCCAGAACGTGTAGCGGTCCCCGGGCACAAGTCCAAAGAGCACGTATTGCGTGGTTCTGCCGTCGTCGATGACCTGCCGGCCCCTCGTGTGGACCCCCGGTCCCTCGAGTTGCCACGCCACCTCGTACCCGGTGGCTCCGGGTACGCGGAGCCACAACACGCGCAGTTGGTCCCCTCGTGGCTCGACGGTCACGCCTTCGACCTTGGCGAGACGTTGCAGCGCGCCACCCGAGCGTAGCCAGGACCGCCACCCGGCCTCGAACGCGGGCGCCTGCGCTGCCATGCGCGCGGTGTACTCCTCCCAGGCGCCCTGGCGCATGAGCGCCGACAGTTCGTCGACGAAGTCACGCCGGTTCTCGAGCAGGTAGCGCACGGCGAGGTGCCGGTGACGGTACCGGGTCGGGATCGAGCCAGAGTACAGCAGGGTTTCGGTCAGGGAGTGCGGCGACTCGAACCGGGACAGACCGATGTACGGCGACACCTCCGCGGCGAAGTACTCGGCAAAGCCTTCCACCCACCAGTGCACGCTCGGATCGTGGCCGCGATAGGGTCCCGCCCGGTTGTACCGGCCATCGAGGTAGTGCGCGTACTCGTGCTCGAAGTTCCAGATGGCGAGGTGCGGGTCGCGGGGGTTCTCGTCGGGCGTGAACTCGGTGGCGACGAACCGCGCCACGTCGCCGGCATCGGTCGGGTCGCCCTCCCAGTAGATGCCGCTGCAGGAGTCCGGGTAGCCCCCCTCCCCGAAAGCGGCGGACTCCAGGTCCTCGCACGACCTGCCATCGTTGAACACGAACACCTCGAGGTGCGTGTTGATGTCGCCCGGGACCGGCTCGCAGTTCCGGCCGAACATGTTCTGGAAGTCCCGGGAGTGGTCCGCGAGGCGCCGGCAGGCGAGCGCCAGCTTGTCCGCGCCGAGTTCCTGGGCGCGCAGGTGGATGGTGTCCGCCGGACACGCGTTGACGGGACAGTCGATGCTCTCCACGAACAGCGCGTCCCGGAAGTTCGCGTGGAAGCCATTGCCCTCGTACCAGTCGCACAGGCCATAGCGCTCGCACCGGCCCCTGTCGTTGTAGTCGATCTCGGCGATCAGGCGCAGCCAGATGCTCCGGCCCGGGACGCTGTCCTCGTAGGCCGCAAGTACGGACTCGATGATGGGTACGACAGCGTCGTAGTTCGACGTACCCGGGTACTTCGGGTAGCGCCCCAGCTCGATCGCGCTGCGGTCCATGATCCAGTGGGAACTCGTGCCGAGCCAGCGTTCGTCGAGGGCGAAGTCGCGGAACGCGTGCATGAGCTGACGGTCTTCGCCGAAAGCCCGGCCAAAGGCTTCCTCCCGATGCCCCCAGTACACGATGCCGAGGAGCGTATCCATGACGTCCTGCCAAATGTAGCGCGAGGCATAGTCCGCGTCCCACGCGCCAAGCCACCGGCGCACGAGCGACAGGTACTGGTCCCCCATGCGGTAGTCGATGACGGTCTCGCCGACCTCCTACAGATTGTCGGCGTGTTCCTCGCCGCGGTGGAACAGCAGTTCATGGTCGGCGAAGGCGTCGATCCCGGCGCGCACCGCCAGGTACGCGCGGGACCCCGGGTCCATGGAGTAAAGCTCGACCGCCGCGAACGCGTCGCCGCAGGTCCCGCGCTCGAGGCACCAGTAGTGGATGTCCCGGGCCATGCGCAGGAAGTTGAACAGGTTCTTGATCCCCTGCCGCCGCGAACCGTCGTAGTCCCGCATGACCCGGGCAATGCCGTTGCCCACCGCGACAACGTTCTCCTCGCGGACCGTGGCGATCTGGGCGGGCCTGTCGGAGGTCCACTCCAGCTCCGAGACGCAATAGATGTCGGCGCGCCGCACCAGGTCCACCAGGGCATCGCCCGTCGTGTTCGGCAGGGCCGCAAAGAAGGACGCGCACGGGTCGCCCGACTGAATCCTGCGCGCGGGCGCTGACCGCGACTCGACGTAGGGGTGGAGACTGTCGGTCTCGACGATCGGGGAGTGCTGGGCCACCACCGGCCAAGGCACCATCAGCGAAACGACGGCGACCGATCGCAGGAGCAAACACCGTGTGCGCTGTGACCTGCCGACCGGCAGATGTCGACCGTCGCTGGTCTGCAACATACATCGGCGCCGTTGTACCACGCGCTGCCCTTCGTCACTCTGCCGGCAGTGACCGATTCACTCGGAACCGAGCCGTCGCCGCTGTCCCGTCCATGGCGTAGTAGAGGGATTCGCCGTTGTCGCGGCGGCGAAGCAGCACATCGTCTCTTTGGTCGCCGTTGAAGTCCCCGATGGCGTCGACGTGCCAGTAGTCCTTCCGGGTCATGCCCGGCAGCAGGCGCTCCACGAAACCGCGGTCGGTCCGGTCGGAGTACCTCCAGCCCTGATCTTCGATGTCGCGAGCCAGGAGCTCGGCCGCGCCATCGGCGTCGAAGTCACCGATGCCGATGAAACGGACGGTGGCGCCCATCTGCAGGACGAGGTCCTGCCGCGTTGCGCCCTCCGCGTCGAGGTCGTAGTAGGCCCACTCGTCGCCCGCGCCACGGTAGACCAGGACCTCGTCGTTGCCATCGGCGTCGAAGTCCCCGACGGCTGAGAGAGCATCCGACTGTTGTGTCGCCGCCGAGACCGCGGCCAGGATGGCCAGGGTGCCGGTGACGACATGCCGGCTGATGGCACGACTCGGGGCCGATTGCACTGGCGCGTCCCTCCGCGGCCCAGGCCATGGCGCGCCCACGGGTTGCGGGGCCAGGATCGCGGGCCCGTCGCGGGCGCGGTAGGTTCCTCGGCAGGAGGTCCGGACAGGCCGTGACCGGCTCAAATCCGGGCGATACGGAATCCTCGGGGCGGGTTGGGGCGGCGGCCGGGCGCTGCGCCAGTGTGATACGTACAGTCGGACTACTGCACGACGGATCGCCTGTCTTGCGACGGACGGCGGCCACACGCAATAGCGCCCCATGGGAGACTCCGGCTCCCGGCGCGGGGACACTCCTGCGTCCCCCGCCCGGGTGGATTGCAAACCCTTCCCCTACGCCAAACT
Organism: Gammaproteobacteria bacterium; assembly: GCA_028821035.1. Classification (GTDB taxonomy): domain Bacteria; phylum Pseudomonadota; class Gammaproteobacteria; order Pseudomonadales; family Azotimanducaceae; genus VXNE01. The sequence goes on from JAPPHP010000259.1 coordinate 4,127, forward strand.
GCAGTCGGCGCGAGTTACAGCCTGCGTCGCGCCGACCCCCTCCTGTCCAGAACGAATCAGCGGCGCAGTCGCTGCTTGTGAGGCGAGTCTACATCCTGTCACACGCGTGTGACAAAAGGCGTGCCCGCGAGCCCGCCCGGGCCGTAAAGACCGGCGTTCTAGGCGGACTCCACCGCGCCGGCGGGATCGGCGTCGGCGCCGCCGACGGCGCGCACGACCGTGCGTTCCCATCCGTCCTCCTGGCTCCGGAGGGCCTGAGCGACGGCGGCACACCGCCAACGATCCCAGTCGAGCCCGCTCGCTCGCGCCGATGCCCACACGCAGCCCTCGAGCCAGGACTGGCCCGCGTCCTTGGCCTCCTGGGCGCTGAGTTGGGCGACGAGGCGGCGACCGAGGCGCACGCCGGCGGCCTCGGTCGTCTCTGCCGCAAGCACGCGCTCGACGTGTTCCGCGAGCTCGGCCATGTCCGCCGGCGACTGGTCGTGCGCGCGTACGTGCACGGACCAGTTGCCCTCGTCGTCGCGCTCGATGCGCGCGGTGACGGGGCCGCGTCCGGTGTTCGCCCCACGGCGGACGTAGACGGTCTCGCGCGGGCGCTCGCGCTTGCCGAACAGGGCCTCGTGGAGTTCGCCCGCCGGGATCGTCCCGGGCACGAGCTTCTCCGCCCGGCGCCGGGCGCGGCCCTCGTCGTCCGTGACGGCCTGGGCGAGGCGGTCGGCGGCGCGCACGGAGAACTCGTGCATGACCGGCCTTACAAAGTCCGCGATCCACCGTTCGCCGAACAGGGCCCGCGCGGTCCGAACGGCGCGGGACACCGTGTTGCGGCTGCAGCCGATGGAGTCGGCCAGGCTGGTCTGGTTGCGGAACACGCCAGCGTCGATCATCGCCTTCCACTGCACCGCGTTCTCGAGCGGCGAGACGGACTCCGTCCACTCGTTCTCGCCGTGCATCAGGCTGGCGCATTCGGCATCGGTCATGGAGGGGTCGCGCACCTCCGCCCGCCATGGCACACCCGCGCGCCGGCAGGCCTCGAGCCGCCGGATGCCGAAGATCGCCTCGACGAGGTGGGTGTCGCCCGGCCGCAGGCGCCGGGCGAGGCCGAGCTGCTGCTGGCCGTCACGGCGGATGGACGCGGCAAGCAATTCGAGGGAGGCCTCGTCCATGCCCGATCGGCCGCGGTTGTGGTAGCGCCAAGGGCGAACCTGACCCGGTTCGAAGGACTCGACAGCGACCGTTTCGACCGAACCCTGCGGTGTCTCGGGTGACTGACTGCGAACCATGCTGCGTCGGGCGGCTGGTGGGTGGTGGCAGGCACGAGATACTACCATTGTCGGGAATAGTCACTATCCTTTTTTGGATAGTCGGACGTTTTGTGCGGCCGTCCGCGGGCGGCGTCCCGAGGCATGGCGATGCCCGGGGTCGTGCGATTCGTTAAGCTAACGCCCGCATGGACACCACGGCCGACTCCGCAGGCTCCGCGCGCGACGGGGAACAGCCCCCGGAGCGCTCGGCCGACCGTCCTGCGCCCGCCTTCCCCGATGTGCCGTGGCTCCTGCGTCACCGTGTGACCATACCCGAGCGAGTGCCCGGACTCGTGCAACGCCCTGCGCTTACGGATCGCGCTACGTTCACCGACCGACGGATCACGCTCCTGCTCGCGCCGGGTGGCTTCGGCAAGACCACGCTGCTCGCGGAGTGCTGTCGGTTGGCGGCGTCGGCCGGCGTGCGAACCGCGTGGC
>JAPPHP010000165.1 GCA_028821035.1 Gammaproteobacteria bacterium
GAAAGGCCCGACCGGCTGCGGCAAGACCCGCTTCATCGAGCACATGACCTGGCGGTTGTTCGAGGCTGTCGAGGCTCCACCGCGGGACGACCGCCCGCATGCCCTCGTCACCGTGTCCTGCCACGAGGACCTCACGGCGACGGACCTCGTCGGGCGTTTCCTGCTGCGGGGCGACGAGACCGTCTGGCAGGACGGTCCCCTCACCCACGCCGTCCGCCAGGGCGCGATCTGCTACCTCGACGAGATCGTCGAGGCGCGCAAGGACACCACGGTCCTCATCCACTCGCTCACGGACCATCGCCGCGTCCTCCCCATCGACAAGACCGGGGAGCTGCTCACCGCCCATCCCGACTTCCTGCTCGTGATCTCGTACAACCCGGGCTACCAGAGCATCCTGAAGGACCTGAAGACGAGTACGCGGCAGCGCTTCGTGAGCCTCGACTTCGACTATCCGGCCAAGGATGTCGAGGCCACCATCATCGCGCACGAGTCCGGCGTGGACGACGAGGCCGCAGACCGCCTGGCCACCATCGGCATCAAGGTGCGTCACCTGCGCGAGCACGGCTTCGAGGAAGGGGTGAGCACGCGCCTGCTCATCTACGCCGGACAGCTGATGCGGCACGGCATCGACGCGCGCCGCGCGTGCGACATCGCCATCGTGCAGACCGTGTCGGACGACGCCAACGTCCAGAAGGCGGTAGCGGACATCGTCGACGTCATCTGGCCGTAACCCGAATGCGGCCACGGGCGCTGGACGCCCGACCAAAACGGAACAAAAACAAAATCTTTGTTCTGTTTTCCCTATGCTATAGGAACGAATTCTCGTATCCTATTCCGCAATAGGCCCTCCCGATCCCTCCGCAGGGGGAGCACATGACCGACGGCACGCCGCAAGGCATCCCCGGCGACAGCCTCAACTGGCCGATGCTGAAGATTGCCTGGCCGACTGACCGGAAGTGCGTCGCCGCCCTGCTGCCGCCGGGCATCGTGCCGGCAAGCACGGCGGAGGTACGCCTCACCGTGTACCACTTCCCCGTCGGGGCGGAACCGGAGCTGGGCCTCGTGACCAACGTGACGGCGGCCCACGACGGCATCGAGGGCGAATACTCCCTCGCCTACGCGATCGACCAGGAGCAGGCCGTCTTCATCAGCCGCGAACTCTGGGGGCAACCGAAGTTCCTGGCGGACGTGCGCTATTTCCGGCTCGGCAACCTCGTCGAGGCCGCCGTGACGCACAAGGGGCACACCTTCTTCGAGTACCGGGGGACCGTGGCGGGCGTGGACGAGCCCGGCGAGATCACCGAAGTGAACGAGTGGTGGGTGAAGTGCGCGCGGTCGGTCACCATGCAGCCGCGCGAGTACGACTACCCGCCGCGCGTCGTGCGCGTGTACGCCCGTTACCGCACCGCGTTTCAGCAGTCGCTGGATGGTGAAATGACTCTGCGCGACAGCCCCTGGGATCCTCTCGCCACGGCGCTGCCGGTGCGGGGGCCGGTCACCGCGCGTCTCTGGTGGCCAGAGTTTCTCGCCCGGGAGATCACGCTCGGGGATGCGCTCGACCCGGAAGCGTTCTGGCCGTTCGCGGACACTTTGGGCGGCTCGCGCTATCTCGGCGAGCTGGGCGGACCGCCGACGGTGCGCGGCTAGGACGGGGCGATGCAGGACTTCACGGACCGGCTGGCCGTCATCACCGGCGGCGCGAGCGGCGTCGGGCGGTCCCTGGCGTTCGCGCTCTGCGACGCGGGCGCGCGGGTGCTCCTCGCGGACGTCGACGCCGGCGCGCTCGCGCAGACACGCGACGCGCTCCGGAAACTGGGTGCGCGGGCGGAGGCGCGGGAGTGCGACGTCACCGGTGCGGCAAGTCTCGAGGCGTTGGCGGCATTCGCCTTCGACGAACTCGGCGGCGCCGATCTCGTGTTCGCCAACGCCGGCATCGGCGCCGGCGAGGCGGGACCGCTGTGGGGCTACGCCGAGAGCGACTGGAAGTGGTGCTTCGAAGTGAACTTCTGGGGCGTGGTGCACACGATCAACGCCTTCATGCCCCGGCTGGTGGACCAGGGCAGCGAGGCCCACTTCGTCATCACCGGCTCGGCGAACGGCGCTTTCCTGGTCTTTCCCGACCAACCGATCTATTCCGCCACCAAGGCCGCGGTGCAGGCGGTTGCCGAAGCGCTGTATCACCAGACCGTGCGCGCGCAGAGCCCGGTGCGCGTGCACGCCCTGTTTCCGGGGCCGCACGTCGTCGAGACCGGCATCTTCAACTCTGACCGCGTCCGGCCGGACCGTTTCGAGAAACCCGCGGACGCCCCCGACACCGGGATCCGTTCCTCGGACGACCTGCGCCGGATGCTGGAAGCGTTCGGCATGCACCTCGAGACGACCCACCCGGACGAGGTGGCGCGGACGGCCCTGGAGGGCATCCGCGAAGGACGCTTCTGGATCCTCCCGCTGAACCCGGGCGCGGAAGCACAGGTCCGGGCGCGCATGGACTCCATCCTCGGCCGCACGAATCCCCCCATCCCTTCCATCGGATAACACGGGAGCCCGCCATGGAGCGTTTCACCGTCGTCTCTTCCGACTGCCACGCCGGCCTGCCACCCGAACGGTATCGCTCCTACCTCGACCCCCAATACCGGGAGCCCTTCGACCAGGTGCTGCCGATCCAGAAGCGTATGACCGACGAGGCCGAAAAGGTCTTCCTGCTGGCCGACATCAACGCGCGGTGGCGGGCCGGCGTGGAGGAGGCGCTGACCGGCGCATGGGACCACGAGCGCCGCATGGAGGTCCTCGACGCGGACGGCATCGCCGGCGAGATCGTCTTCCCGGACGGCGTGACCGAGCAGAACGCTCCGCCGTTCGGGGCCGGCCTCGCACTGCCGACCCGCAACATCGTGCCCGATCTCCAGTGGGCCGGAGCCCGCGCCCACAATCGCTGGCTGGCCGAGTTCTGCGCCCTGGATCCGGTGCGCCGCTTCGGTGTCGCCGTCTGCCCGCTCCTGTGGGACGTGGACCGCGCCGTCGCGGAGGTCCGCTTAGGCGCCGAGCACGGCCTGGGCGGCATGCTGATCCCCGCGATCACCACCGGCTTCGAGGCGTACCACAATCCCTGCTACGACCCGTTCTGGGAAGCCTGCGAGGACCTCGGCGTGGTCGTCTGCTTCCACTCGGGCCCCGGGCCCTTCGAGGACTTCTTCGGCCAGGGCTTCCCCGAAACGGACCCGCAGCGGTACGCGGGCGCGGTCGGCGCCTACATCTCGGAAGTGTTCTTCTGGACCTACCGTCCGCTGATCTTCATGTTGTGGGGCGGCGTGTTCGAGCGGTTCCCGAAGCTCCGGGCGAGCGTGACGGAGACCGGCCAGGGCTGGCTGCTGCCGCCCTTGCTGCGGATGCTCGACCACCACTACACCGACACCCGGTTCACCGCCAAGCTTGGCGACTTCCGCAGTCACCTGTCGATGTCCCCCGCGGACTACTTCCGCCGCAACTGCGCCGTCGGAGCCTCGTGCATGCCGCGCGACGATGCCGAGATACGGCACCAGATGGGCATGGGCCAGATCATGTGGGGCACCGACTACCCGCACCCGGAGGGAACCTGGCCCGACACGGCCGCCCGGATGCGGGAGACCTTCCGCGGATTGCCGGAGGACGACATCGCGGCGATGCTCGGGGGCAACGCCGTGGACTTCTACGGCCTCGACGGGGCCGCGCTCGACCAGGTCGCCAACCGCGTGGGGCCCCTGAAGGCGGACTTCGCGGCCTGAGCCCGCAGAGCGGCGAGCACGGCGACCTCGACAGCACCCGCGCCGTCCGCGATCATCACGTTTTCCTGTCCCCTCGGGCTGGCGGCCCGTCCATGACGCACCTCGTAGACATCGAACGGCCGCTCGCGCTGTTCGCCGAAGGCATTGCCGGGCATTACTGCCACCTGAAGATCGGCGACGAGGAAGTGGCCGACCGGACCAGCGTCTACCTCCCCGAGTCCATCGAGCTGTTCGAGGACGACGAGGCGAACGCCGCGGTGTTCCGGCTGCGCGTGCTGGTGCAGCTCGGATTCCACGAGTTCGGCACCTTCGAGTTCGACATCGACGAAGCCCGCGAGCGGATTCCCGAACTCGCCGCGCGCGAACGCCCCGAATCGCATCGCGAGTCCGACCTGACGGTCTTCTTCAACCATTTCGAGGCGCCGGCGCTCGCCCGCCGGCTGTTCCAGGCCCTCGAACTCGCCCGCGTGGAGGCCCGGGCGCTGTCCACCTACCCCGGCGCCCGCAAGTACCACCGCGCACTGGCGCCCCACGTCCCGCCGGCGCCCGATTACCTGGCGCCGGCGCTGGAGGAGGTCCGCGCTCCGGACGCCGACGTGTACACCACGGCGGAGGTCGCCGTCGCCTGCTACGAGGCACTCTCTCCGGACGCCTCCCCCTATGCGAGCCGGGAGTTCCCCGCCCAGATGGAGTGGCTGCAGCGCGAGGCGCGCCTCACCGACTGGGAGGAGGAACTCGACCGCGCGGCCGCGAGCATCACCGCCTTCGAGCTGGCGGCGGAGTCCGGCGAGGTCCAGGTCGGGGACGGTCAGGCGGACGGCGAGATTCGCGACATCGGACGCGATCTCGTGCGCGAACGCGACCAGTTGCAGCGTCGCATCGACATGGAGCGCTCCGCGCTCCGGCATCGCCTCGGCGACGCCCACGACGCCGCGCAGAGCTTCCGCTACGACGAGTGGGACTACCTCGCGCACGGCTACCGGCGCGGCTGGTGCCGCCTCTTCGAGGAGGCGCTCGCCCCGGACGACGAGGCCGAGAGCGCAAGGCTCATCGAAGCCGTGCGGCCCCACGCCCACGCGGTGCGCCGACGTTTCGAACAGATACGCCCCGCCGGCTACCAGCGCGTCGCGAAGGTCGTGGACGGCGACGAACTCGACCTGAACACCATCGTCGACGTGCGTTCCGACCTGCGCGCCGGCGTGTCCGCCGACGACCGCGTCTACAGCCGCAGGGACCGGCTCCGCCGGGACGTGGGCGCGGCATTCCTCGTCGACCTCTCCGCCTCCACCGACGATCCCGTCGCGGAAAAGGCGCCCGCGGCCGACCCGTCATCCGAGGCCGGCGCGACGCCGGCGCAGAACCTCCGCGACCCGTGGTTCGACGACGATGACGATCCCTACGCCGCGCTCGACCACCCACCGGACGCACCGGAACGCCGCCGCATCATCGACATCCAGAAGGAAGCCGTCGCACTCCTCGCCACCGCCCTCGAGGGCATCGGCGACCGCTACTCGGTGTACGGGTTCTCGGGATACGGCCGCGACTGCGTCGAGTTCTACGTGGCCAAGGAGTTCGACCACCCCCTCGACCGCCGCGCCCTCGATGCGATCGCCGCCATGAAGCCGAAGCGCAGCACGCGCATGGGCCCCGCCATCCGCCATGCGACCGCGAAACTCGAGGCGAGCGGTGCGGCCCTCAGGGTCCTGATGATCGTGAGCGACGGGTTCCCGCAGGACTGCGACTACGGCCCCACGCGCGGCGACCACGAGTACGGCCTGCAGGACACCGCCAAGGCGCTCGAAGAGGCGGAGCGGGCGGGCGTATACACGTTCTGCATCACCGTGGACCGCTCCGGCCACGACTACCTGCGCCGCATGTGCCCCGACGCCCGCTACATGGTGATCGAGGAGACGGAGGAACTGCCCACCGCCCTGCAGAAGGCCTACCGGCGTCTCACGCAGGTGTAGGGCGACCCCCACCGGTGTCGCCTCGGCGACCGAGTTGGCATAGCGGGCGCCGACCCCGCGTTTCCCACCGCCCGCCCACCGGCGCTCTACTGTTTCGGGGGACCGCGCCCGTGG
>JAPPHP010000341.1:0-1322 GCA_028821035.1 Gammaproteobacteria bacterium
GGGCACCGCATCGAGAACCCGCTCCACGTCCGCCGGGTCGGCATCGACGAACACGCCGACCCGCGTCACCAGGGGCGGGAGCGCCTCGGCGATGTCGCGCGCCGTCTCCACCGACACGCAGCGCGGGCTCGACGGGACGAAGTTGAGCCCGACCGCGTCGCAACCGGCCGCGGCCGCGACGAGGCCGTCCTCTACCGAGGTGATTCCGCAGATCTTCGTTCGCACGCGCACTGGGCGGTCCGTCCCGGGAACATCGAAGGGCGGGGAGTTTGCGGACTTGCGCATCCGCGGGCAAGTCCGTTAGCCGCCGAGGAGGGTCGGCGGCGGGCGGTAGGGAACGTCGATGTCGGGGTACGTGACCCGCGTGAGATACAGGCCGTCGGGCGGCGCCGTCGCGGGGGCCAGCGTGCGGTCCCCGGCCGCGAGCAGGTCGGCCACCAGCCCCGGGGCCGCCTCGCCGCGGCCGATGTGCGCCAGGCACCCGGCCACGTTGCGGACCATGTGCTGCAGGAACGCGTTGGCCTCGATGTCGATGACGACCTGTTTCCCGTGGCGGACCACGGAGACGGCGTCCACCCGCCGGAAGGGCGTGCTCGAGTCGCAGCCGGCCGCCCGGAACGCGCTGAAGTCCCGTTCTCCGAGCAGATGCTGCGCCGCACGGTGCATCGCGCCGGCATCGAACTCCTCGCGGGTCCAGGTCACCCTGTCGCGCAGCAGTACCGGCGCCGAGTCGGCCTCGAGGTACACGTAGGCGTAGCGACGCGACAGCGCGCTGAAGCGGGCGTGGAAGCGGCGTTCGACCCGACGCGCCCAGACGATTCCCACGGCGGCGGCCCCGGCGGCGCCGGCCCCGCGCATCAGCGCGTTGGCCCCGCGGCGCCAGGACTCCTCCGACCGCACGGCGGTCGTATGAAAGCTCACCACCTGTCCGGTGGCGTGCACCCCGGCATCGGTGCGGCCCGCCACGGCGACGCGGACGGGCGTGTCCGCGACGCCGGACAGCGCCCGCTCGAGCGTCTCCTGCACGGTCGGGACACCCACCTGCCGCTGGAAACCGTGAAAGGCCGCTCCGTCGTACTCGACGCCGAGGGCAAACGTCTGCCGGACAACGTCCCTGGACCCGGCTCGCCTGGAGGATTTCGTCACCGTTGGCGTTCTGCGCCCACAAGTTGCAGGGCAACCTGAACGCCTCGCCCTCGGGCGAGGCGCCTATTCGAGTTCGTCAAGGAGTTCCTGCGCCGCCGCCCGCTCCGTGGCGTCGCCTTCGGCGAGCACTTCTTCGAGGACCTCGCGGGCGGTCTCCTCGTCACCCATGTTCACGT
>JAPPHP010000341.1:1332-5832 GCA_028821035.1 Gammaproteobacteria bacterium
GGACTCCTCCGACCGCACGGCGGCGGTCTGGAAGCTCACCACCTGTCCGGTGGCGTGCACCCCGGCGTCGGTACGACCGGCCACCGCGACCCGCACGGGCGCATCCGCGACCCCCGACAGCGCCCCCTCAAGGGTCTCCTGGACCGTCGGAACGCCGACCTGGCGCTGGAAACCGTGAAAGACCGCGCCGTCGTACTCCAGGCCGAGGGCGACGGCTTCGGTAGCGCTATTCGAGTTCGTCAAGGAGTTCCTGCGCCGCGGCCCGCTCCGTGGCGTCGCCCTCGGCGAGCACTTCTTCGAGGACTTCGCGGGCGGTCTCCTCGTCACCCATGTTCACGTAGGCCCGGGCGAGGTTCAGCTTGGTGTTCGGGCTGTAGCCGCCGGGACCCGGCGGGCTGTCCGCGGGGTCGTCCTCATCGTCCTCGGGGTCGTAAGCGTCCTCGGCCTCGTAGGCTTCGGTGGACTCGTAGGTCTCGGCAGGCTCGTAGGTCTCGGCGGGTTGGTAGCGTTCCACCGGCGCTTCCTGCGCGACGGGCGGCGGGGGCGGTTCCTCGAAGTCGTGATCCGGTGCGACATCGTCCGCGAGGTCTTCGACCATCGCGGATGGCTCGCGGTACGCGTCCGCGGCCGCCTCGAGCGCGCGCACCCGGCGCCGCTGGTAGAGCACGCCGAACACGGCGGCCAGCATCAGCACCGCGACAGCGCCCCACGCCAGGAAACTGAACGCCGGCGGCGCCCCGTCCGCACTTCGCGACGCCGCCCGCCCCTGGGGCGCCGCCGGGGGACGCTGCTGCAACGTCTCGACCTGTTGCTCGAGCGCACCGACGACCTCCTCCAGCGCGGCGATCTCTTCCGCCGCCCGGGCCAGGTCTCCGTGCGCGCTGTCTAGGTCGACCATGAGCGCCGCGTTCTCTTCGGCCAGCCGGTCGCGTTCGGCCAGCGCCTCTTCCAGTGTCTCCGTCAGCGCGTCCGACACCGGATCCGGCACGGGTTCCGGCGCGACGACGGGCGGCGTCTCCGTTTCCGTCGGCGTGGCGGCGGTGTCCACCGGCTCCTCTGTGGGCGGCGCCGGCGGAACGTCGATCACTTCCGCCTCCTCGGGGAGGACCGGTGCGCTTTCCACGGCATCGGCGGTCTCGATGGTCTCCGGGTCCCCGCGCGGTGGCGGGCGCGGCGGAACGGTGCCCATCGCTTCCGCCTCGTTCGGTACCTGCAGGATCATCCCGCCCCGAATGCGGTTCCGGTCGCCGTCGATGAAGGCGTTGGGGTTCAGGCGGACCAGGGCCGTCATGGTCTGCTCGATCGTGGCCTGTCCGGGACGCACGCGTCGCGCGATCGACCACAGCGTGTCGTAGGGGCCGATGGGGCCGTACGTGAGGCGCACCTCGCCGTCGTCGGCCGCGGCGTCCCCGCCGGCGGTCTCCGCCGCCAGGGCGACGGAGGTCATGCCGAGGCCGGCGAACAGCACGAACGCCAGGAACGCCGCCCAAGGCGCTTGCGGTCTACGGCGCCCCGTCATCGATCCTCCTCCAACCGCTCGATGACGGCATTCGCCATCCCGTCCGTACCTACGCGCGTCACCTCGGACCCGCCGTCCTGGGGCATGATGTCCGCCGTACGCAGTCCGTCCGCCAGCGCCGCGGCGACCGCGCGCTCGAGTCGCTCGGCTGCCTCCGGAGCATCGAGGCTGTACCGCAGCAGCATCGCCGCCGAGAGGATCGTCGCCAGCGGATTCGCGATGTTGCGGCCCGCGATATCCGGCGCCGTCCCGTGCACCGGTTCGTAGAGACCCTGTCCACCGGCGTTCAAGGAAGCGGACGGCAGCATGCCGAGGGACCCCGTCAGCATGGCCGCGACGTCCGAGAGGATGTCGCCGAACATGTTCCCCGTCACCAGCACGTCGAACTGCCTCGGCGCGCGGACGAGCTGCATCCCGGCGTTGTCGACATACATGTGCTCGAGGGCGACGTCGGTGTAATCGGCCGCGACCTCCGTGACCACCTCCCGCCACAGTTGGGTCACCTCGAGCACGTTCGCCTTGTCGACGGACACGAGCCGGCCGTTGCGTTTGCGCGCGAGGTCGAAGGCGACCCGGGCGATGCGCTCGATCTCCCGTTCCTCGTAGACGTAGGTGTTGAAGCCCCGGCGACCGCCGTTGCCCACGGTCACCCCGCGCGGCTCGCCGAAGTAGATGCCGCCGGTGAGTTCGCGCACGATCAGTATGTCGAGGTCCGCGACCAGTTCCGGCTTCAGCGAGGACGCCGACGCCAGCGGCGCGAAGAGGATCGCGGGACGCAGGTTCGCGAACAGGTCGAGTTCCGAACGCAGCCGCAGCAGGCCGCGCTCCGGCCGCCGGTCCATGGGCAGGTCGTCCCATTGCGGGCCGCCGACGGCGCCGAGGAGCACCGCGTCCGCGGCGCGTGCCAGCGCCAGGGTCGCGTCGGTCACGGGGACGCCGTCGCTGTCGAGGGCCGCGCCGCCGATGCTGGCGTACTCGAAGTCGAGCTCGATATCCGGGCACGCCCGCTCGAGGACGCGCACGGCGTGGGGCATGATCTCGGCGCCGATGCCGTCGCCGGGGAGCACGAGGATGCGGGCGCGCCTGCTCACGCGGCCCCCGGCCCGGCGAAGATCCACGATTGCCTCGCCCGGTGGGCGCGTTCGAAGTCGCGGATGGCGTCGGCGCAGTCCAGGGTGAGGCCGATGTCGTCGAGGCCGCGCAGGAGGCGGCGCCGCGTCTCCGGGTCGGTCTCGAAGCCGAACGCCCTGTCCTCCGCGGTCACGAGGCGTCCGGCCGCGAGGTCCACTTCCACGGTCAGCCCGCCGCCCGCGGCCGCTTCGAACAACTCGCCGATGGCTGCGTCGGGCAGCGTGACCAGCAGCAGTCCGTTGTTCACGCTGTTGGTGGCGAAGATGTCCGCGAAGCTCGGTGCGATCACGCAACGGAAACCGTACTCCAGCAGCGCCCACACCGCGTGCTCCCGGCTCGAACCGCAACCGAAATTGTCGCGCGCGAGGAGTACCGTCGCGCCCTGGTACTCCGGGGCGTTCAGGACGAAGTCGCGGTTGATGAGCCGCTCGTTCGGCGTCTTGCCGATGACGCCCTCGTCGAGGTAGCGCCACGCGTCGAACAGGTTCTCTCCGAACCCGGTCTTCCGGATCGACTTCAGGAACTGCTTCGGGATGATCTGGTCGGTGTCCACATTCGCCCGGTCGAGGGGCGCGACCACGCCCCGATGGGTCGTGAAGGCCCTCATCCGACGACCTCCCGCGGATCGGCGAGATGTCCCGCGATGGCGCTCGCCGCGGCGGTCGCCGGACTCACCAGGTGCGTGCGCCCGCCGTGGCCCTGGCGGCCCTCGAAGTTGCGGTTGGAGGTGGAGGCGCAACGTTCGCCGGGGAGGAGCCGGTCCGCGTTCATGGCCAGGCACATCGAGCAGCCTGGCGCACGCCACTCGAACCCCGCTTCGAGGAAGATCTCGTGGAGCCCTTCCTCCTCGGCCTGGCGCTTCACCAGCCCGGAACCCGGCACCACGAGGGCCTCGGCCACCCGCACCCTGCCACCGCGTGCGACTTCGGCCGCCGCGCGCAGGTCTTCGATGCGCGCGTTCGTGCAGGAGCCGATGAAGACCTTGTCGAGGGCGATGCCGGCCAGCGGCGTGCCCGAGGCGAGGCCCATGTAGGCCAGCGCGCGCTCGGCGACTTCCGCCTTGACCGGGTCGTCCATGTCCGACGGCGACGGCACGACGCCGCCGATCGCGGCCACGAGTTCCGGGGACGTCCCCCACGACACCTGCGGCTCGAGCGCGGCCGCGTCGATCGAAACGTTCCGGTCGAACACCGCGTCCGCGTCGGAACGCAGCGTGCGCCACCACGCTACCGCATCGTCCCAGGCGTCGTCGCGCGGGGCGAAAGGCCGTCCGGCCAGGTACGCGAGCGTCGTGTCGTCCACGGCGACGAGGCCGGCGCGCCCTCCCGCCTCGACGGACATGTTGCACACCGTCATGCGCCCTTCCATCGAGAGCCCCTCGATGGCGGTGCCGCAGAATTCGATGACATGGCCCGTCGCGCCGGCCGTCCCGATCGCGCCGATAACCGCCAGGACCACGTCCTTGGCATGTACCCCCGCCGGCAACGCGCCTTCCACGGCGACCCGCATGTTGCGGCTCCTGCGCTGCGCCAGGCACTGCGTGGCGAGCACGTGTTCCACCTCGGAGGTGCCGATGCCCTGGGCGAGCGCGGCGAACGCGCCGTGCGTGGACGTGTGCGAGTCTCCGCACACGATCGTCATCCCCGGCAGGGTTGCCCCCTGTTCCGGCCCGATGACGTGCACGATGCCCTGGCGCACGTCGTTGATGCCGAACTCGCGGATACCGAAGTCGCGGCAGTTGGCGTCCAGGGTCTCCACCTGGATCCGCGCGACCTCGTCCACGATGCCAGGGACTCCGGCCCGCCGCTCCGACACCACGGTCGGCACGTTGTGATCCGGCGTGGCGAGGT
>JAPPHP010000238.1 GCA_028821035.1 Gammaproteobacteria bacterium
CTGGCCAGGATCCTGTCGAGCGGCTCCCCCTCTACCCAGCGGGCCAGGCCGACCAGCCGCTCCTCTCCGTCAACCTCGACCGCGATGAACTCCCGGCCATCCGGTGTCGGGACACCCCGCGGAACGTTGAGGCCCGCCGCGGCCAGCGCGCGCAGCCATAGCCGTTCCGAGATCATCTCTTCGTGCGTGTTATAGCCCGGCCGATGGAACCGGACCGCGTACTTCTCCCCGCCGCGTTCCGCCCGGAAGGTGACGTTCTCCATCACATGGACGAACTCGACTTCGCCGGGGGCGAGCCCCCATTCCTCGAGAACCCGGCGCGCCACGGGCGTATAGACTCTCCTGAGTCGCGCCTCATCCATGCATCAACGCCTCGTTTCGCGCTCTGTGTGGTGTCCCGTAAGTTCCTAGTACTTCAGCGCGTTCCACGGGGTCTGTGGCAAGGCGCGTTCCCCGCAGGGAATGGTGGGCCCATTGCCAAGGGGCGCAACGCGGCCACAGGCCCCGTGGGGCGCGCCCTTCGGGAGTCCGCCCTGCGCGCCACTGCCGCGTTGTGGTCCTTGCCAATATGCCCGATATTCCCTGCGGACCACGCCTTGCATTGACGCGCAGGGCGAACTCTGAAGTACCAGGAACTTACGGGACACCACACTAGCAATCGAGCCGAAAGGCGTCCCCGTCCCGCACCACGCGGCCCGCGGTCGGGCCGGCGAAATGCGTCCCGATGATCAGCACCGGACGGTCCGCATAGCGCTCCAGGAGGCCCCGCCGCGTTACGGCGCTGGCGTCCGGGTCGACGTCGGCGGTCGAGGACCACTCCGGATGCGCGATCTGGCAGGGGTGGTGTATCGCGTCGCCGGTGATGACGGCTTCCTCCCCGCGGGACGCGATGTGCACGCTCACGTGCCCCGGCGTGTGTCCCGGCGTGGGTTCGAGGCGCACTTCGTCGCTGACGGCATGATCGGCGGCCACGAGGTCCGCCAGTCCGGCGTCGAAGATCGGCTGCACGGAGTCCTCGATGACGGGTCCGTACTCTTCGGTCTGGTCGGTCGCGCGCCAATGCGTCCACTCCTCCCGCGCGTAGAGGTAGCGCGCGCTCTCGAAGGTGGGTTCCCAGCGCCCCTCGACGAGGCGCGTGTTCCAACCCACGTGGTCGACGTGCATGTGGGTGCAGAGCACGGTGTCCACGGCGGCGACGGCGAAGCCGGCGTCCGCGAAATCGTCGAGGAAGCGTGACTGCATCCGGTTCCAGCGGGGGTAGTTGCGGACCTTGTCGTTGCCGATGCAGGTGTCGACCACGAACGTCTCGTCCCGGCACTGGAGGACCAGGCTGTGGAAGGACATCAGCAGCTTCTTCGCGGGGTCGGCGAACGGCGCCAGCCAGGGCAGGCGGTCGACCAGGTCCGGGGGCGCCTGGGGCAGGATGTAGCCGCCGATGCTGGCCGAGGTCAGCTCGACGACGCGGGTCACCGTGACGTCGCCGACGCGCCAGCGCAGGAAGCGCGCACGGTCCCCCATATCCTTTCTCCCCTGTTTTCGGGCACTATATCAGCCGCATTCCGGGCGGCTTCCAGGGAGGATCGGGTGAGATACGGCGACATCGAGGTACAGCACGACGGGTACGTGGCGACGCTGGAGATCCAGCGGCCCCCGAACAACTTCTTCGACGTCGAACTCATCAACCACCTCGGCGACGCCTTCGATGCGCTCGATGAGGACGACGGTACGCGGGCGCTGGTCCTGTGTTCCGAAGGGAAGCACTTCTGCGCCGGCAACAACTTCGCGGACAGCGCACGCAACGCCGTTCGGGATCGCGCGCCTGGCGCGCGCAACCCGCTTTACCAGGCGGCGGTGCGCCTCTTTTCGGCGAAGAAGCCCGTCATTGCGGCCGTGCAGGGCGCGGCGGTGGGGGGCGGATTCGGCCTTGCGGTGATGGCCGACTACCGCGTGGTGTCCCCGGCCGCCCGTTTCACGGCCAACTTCGTGAAGCTGGGCTTTCACCCGGGCTTTGGGCTGACGCACACGCTGCCGAAGATCATCGGCCAGCAGAAGGCCAACCTGCTCTTCATGACGGGGCGCCGAATCAACGGCGAGACGGCCCACGAGTGGGGCCTGGCCGACATCCTGACGGACGCGGACGACCTGCGCCCGGCGGCCGCGCGGCTGGCGGCGGAGATCGCCGAGAACGCCCCCCTCGCCGTCGAATCGGTGCGGGCGACCGGGCGTCAGGGGCTGCCGGAGGCGGTCCAGGCCGCCACCGACTGGGAGAACGCCGAGCAGGCGCGCCTGCAGAAGACCGAAGACCACAACGAAGGCGTGCGAGCGGTCGCGGAACGGCGGCCAGGCAACTTCGCGAGGCGTTGATCGCTGGTTCGGATCGCTCAGGCGGTCTTCACGTCGAGCTGCGCGCGGATTTCCGCGTGGGCCGCTTCGTCGAGCTTGAAACGGCTGAACAGCGCCGCGCCGACGGCGTAGCAGACCAGCGGGAACAGACCGTATAGCGAGACCATGGCCACCTGGACGGTCATGGTCTGTTCCTGGTTCGGCACGAAACCCGACGCCTGCAGCACGAATCCCGTCAGCGCCAGCATCACGCCCATGGCGCTCTTGTAGACGAAGTTCCAGGTGGCGAAATAGGACCCTTCCTTGCGCTCGCCCGTGAGGTGCTCGTCGTAGTCGATGACGTCGCCCTGCACCGACGGCCCGATGGTGCCTCCGGCGCCGGCGGCGAGACCCGCGAAGAACGCCAGCACGAAGATCGTCACGAGCCGCGCCTCCACGGTATCGAGGAACGGCAGCACGAACATGCCGCCGAACGACAGTCCGGTCAGCACCATCGAGAACATCCAGAGCCGCACCTTGCCGAAGCGCCGGGACAGCGGCAGCCACAGCGGGACCGATGCGGCCGATGGGACCATGTAGGAGAGGATGACCAGGGGCGCCCACCGCGGCGCACCCACCACGTACTGCATGACGTAGAGCGTCAGGACGCCGATGGCCGCGGAGCCGACGTTCTCTATGAAGGTGACGACGATCAGGAGCCGCGCGTGGACGTTGCGCCACACGTCGGCGAACGCCTGGAAGGGCTTGTCGGTCACCCGGCCCTGGAAGTCCGCGCGCTCCCTGAGCAGCGGGACGGAGCCGAGGAGCGCCGCCGTCATGACCGCCGCGGCGACGATCGCGAGCGTGAAGCTGACCTCGCGCACCGCGGCCTCGCCGGCCTCCTCCGCGTTGATGAGCGCCTGCATGCTCCCGAGCGCCAGGATCGAGCCGATGGTGAAGGCGGCGTGCCGCATGCCGAACAACCGGCTGCGCTCGTGGTAGTCCGCGGACAGCTCGGCGCCCAGGGACAGGTGCGGGACCAGGAACACCGTCATCACCGAGTAGAAGCCGATGATCGCCGTCGCCATCCACGCGATGCTCCCGGCGTTGCCGAGGGCCTCCGGCGGGGCGAAGACCATCACGAAGATCGCGGCGATCGGCACCACCGAGGCCAGGATCCAGCTTCGCCGCCGGCCGAAGCGGCTCTTCGTCCGGTCGCTCAGGTAACCGACCAGCGGATCGGAGACCGCGTCCCACACGCGCGACACCGAGAAGATGATGCCCATGACCGCCGGCGCGATGAGCAGCACGTCCGTGGAGAACTTCATCACGTAGAGGTTGACGAGCAGGTACATGTAGCCCGCCCCGACGCCGGGCGCGCCGTAGGCCAGCACCACCGGCCAGCGGACGCGGCCGGCCGCGGGCTGTGCGGCGGCGAGGTTCACGCGTTCCGGATCGTCAGTCCGCCGTCGACCGGGAGGGCCACACCGGTGATGAACGAGGCCGCGGGAAGGACGAGGCTCAGCGTGCCGTGGGCCACTTCCTCGGGCTCCGCGTAGCGCTTGAGGGCGACGCGCCGGCGGGCGAACTCGCGCTTGTGTTCTTCCGGGATCTGTTCGGTCATGCCCGTGCGGATGGGTCCCGGACAGATGCAGTTCACCGTGATGCCCTCGGTGCCGAACTCGACGGCCAGGGAGCGGGTCAGACCGATCACGCCGGTCTTGGCGGCGGTATAGGGGCTGCTGTACTTGGTCGCGCCGAGGCCCTCGGTCGATGCGATGTTGACGATGCGGCCGCCGTCCGCCTTGCGCAGGTGGGGGAGCGCCGCGCGGATCATGCGCACCTGCGCGGTGAGCAGGACATCGAAACCGCGCGCCCAGATCGCCTCGTAGTCGTCGCTGTCGACGGGTCCGCCGGCGCCTATGCCCGCGTTGTTGATGAGAATGTCGATGCCGCCGAAGGTCTCGGCCACCTCCGCGACCACCCGCTCCACCGCCTCCCGGTCCGATACGTCGAGTTGCCACCCCCGGATCGGATAGCCCGCGTCCTCGATCTCCCGCACGACCGTGTCGAGCGGGTCCTGGTTGATGTCCATGGCTGCGACCTTCGCGCCCTCGTCGGCGAAGAGCCGGGCTGTCGCACGTCCCATGCCGCTCGCCGCCCCGGTGACGATGGCTACCTTGCCCTCGATGGAGCGGCTGAGGGTGGAAAGTCTCATGGCGTCCTCACTGGTCGTTTGCCGGAACGGGCGAGTTTGTCGGAACACGCGGGCAGGCGGCAAGCCCGGCCCGCATGCGGTGGTGTGGCACACTGCGCGCGGACTCGGCACTAACTCGCCGTTGAGGCAGCACATGAAACTCGGCATCGGCGTGGGCTACAGCGGCCGCGACCTTCGGATACCCATCGAGAGGATCCAGCTCGCGGAGCAACTCGGGTACGACTCGGTCTGGTCGGCGGAGGCGTACGGCTCCGACGCCTGGTCGCCGCTGGCTTACATCGCGGCGAAGACGAGCCACATCCGGCTCGGCACGGCGGTCCAGCAACTCGCGGGCCGGCCGCCGGTGATGGCCGCCATGCAGGCCGCGACGATCGATGCCCTGGCCGGCGGCGACCGCGTCATCATCGGGGTGGGCGTGTCGGGACCGCAGATCGTCGAGGGCTGGTACGGGCAGCCGTGGGGCAGGCCCTACCACCGCGTGAAGGACTACGTGACGATCATCCGCAAGACCCTGGCGCGCGAGGTCGTCGAACACGACGGCCGGGAGATCGCGCTGCCGTTCACGGGCGAAGGCGCGCTGGGCATCGGCAAGCCGCTGAAGTCCATCCTGCACATGAACCCGAACATCCCGATCTGGCTCGGCACCGGCACCGAGACGATGGTGCGGCTGACCGGGGAGATCGCCGACGGGTGGTTGCCGCTGCGCTACACCCCCGAGCACGTCGCCCGGGCCAAGCGGTGGCTGGCCGAAGGGGCGGAGAAAGCAGGCAAGACCCTCGACGACATCGAGATGCAGTCGAGCGTACCCGTCGTGATCACGGACGACGTGGGCGCGGCGATCGACGCCGCGAAGCCGAACGTCGCGCTATACGTGGGGGGCATGGGACACCGGTCCCTGAACTTCCACAAGCAGATGATGGTCCAGCGCGGCTTCGGCGAGGCGGCCGAGCGTATCCAGCAACTCTACCTCGCGCACCGCAAGGACGAAGCCGTGGCCGCCGTCCCGGACGAGTTCGTCGACGAGGCGGCGCTGTACGGTCCCAAGGAGCGCATCCGCATGCGTTACCGCGACTGGGTGGACGCCGGTTTCAGCGGGCTCACCGTGGGCACGGAACAGGAAGAGGCCGTGCGGTTCATGGCGGAGTTGGCGGGGCTGAACCGGAGGGCCTGAGGGCCCAGGGACGCTTGTGGGGTTCCGGGCGCGGCCCTACAATGCGCCGTCGCGCGCGGGTCGTTAGCTCAGTTGGTAGAGCACCGGGCTT
>JAPPHP010000036.1 GCA_028821035.1 Gammaproteobacteria bacterium
GGCCACCTGGATGGCGACCGCGGCACTCGATCTTTTCCGGGACGAGAACATCGACTACGCGCACAAGCTGATGCAGGCCGGAGTGAGGACGGACATGATTTCGTATCCCGCCGCCTGCCACGGGTTCCAGATGGTGCCGGGCACCGAGCTTGGCGGCCGATACGCCCGGGACCATCTCCACGCGCTGGCCAGGGGATTGGGGGTGCCCGTGCCGTCGCCGAGCTGACGTTCAGCCCCCGGGCGGCGGTTGGTTGAAAGGCATCACGACCGACCTGCTGGCCTGGACCTGCTCGGAGAGGGCATCGTAGTAGGGGATTGGCTCCGCGATGGCCTGCGTCGCGCCGGCCGGATTCGAGCCGGATCTCGCCGGGATGTCCGTACCCTTCTTCACGAGCCGCGCGGCGAACGAGATCCTTCCGGACTTGATCGGCCAGGACTCGGGCGACGGCGTGCCAAAGTAGCCCGGACGCCAGTCCTCTTCCCGGTGTCCATAGGCCAGGCTGCGATGCAGCACGGAGGAATGGAACACCGCGAACTGCCCACGCCCGAGCGGCAGCGGTGTGATCCTGTCATGGACTACCTCCGGCAGTTCGCCGGATATGCGCGGCATGTCCCGGTCGAATCCGTCGATGGGCAGGTGGGATCCTTTCACGTATTCGAGCCTGCCCTGGTCCATCCCGAGGTCGGTCAGCGCGATCACGAAGGAGAAGTGATTGCCGGTATCGTAGAGGTCGATCGGGTCGCTGCCGTTCTCGAATTGCCGGTCATGGTGCCACTTGTTCTCGCCGACCCCTGCGTACTTGAGGAAGAACGTGGTTTGCCAGATGAGCAGATCGGGGCCGAAACACTCGGACACCACCGACTGCAGGGTGGCGTCGCGGAAGAGGTCGCCGATCGCGTCGAACGCCATGTGCCGGTTGATCAGAGTGGTCCACCGTTGCTGGCCCGGCCGGCCTGCCAGCCTGGCCAGCCGGTTCTGCTGGCGCTGCAGCGCCTTCAGCTCCATGGCCACCTCGCAGACCGCGTCGAGTCCCGACTTGTCGGCCAGGTCGAACGGGCCGGCCAGGCCGTCGCGGTGCAGTTGTCCGGTGAAATGGCTCGGGTCTGGTGCCATGCGCCTACCCCGATCTTCCTTGGGAGCCCGAATACACTGACGTGCGTCGACGGAGCTTCATCAGCCGGGGCCGCATGCGAACTCCTATAATCGCGGCCGGCCGGCGGTTGACGCGCGGCGGGGGTCCGATGAACCACGACATCTCCATTCCGGTGGAAGGGCAGGGCCTCTACGACATCACGGCCCGCGTGGCGGAGGTGGTGGCGTCGAGCGGCCTGCGGGAGGCGTTGGCGACGGTGTTCATCCGCCACACCTCGGCGAGCCTCGTGATCCAGGAGAATGCGGACCCGGCGGTCCGGCGCGACCTCGAGGACTTCCTCGGCCGCCTCGTCCCGGAGGACGAGGCGCTGTACACCCACGTGGAGGAGGGCGCGGACGACATGCCCGCGCACATCAAGGGCGCCCTCACGCAGACCCACCTGTCGATCCCCGTCACCGGCGGTCGGCTGGCCCTCGGCACCTGGCAGGGGATCTTCCTCTGGGAGCATCGCCATCGGCGCGGCCGGCGAGAGGTGGTGGTGAACCTGCTTGGCGGCGTGTAGCGTGGCCCCCGGTCAGACTCTCTACTTTCAAATAGATAAAGCTCATATCTAATGCGAAAGATCGTTTGTTGCATTGCGCAAAACGGCCTCGGGAGCGGCGCGCGGCCGGCGTCCGCTTATCATGTGCGCCTTTCTGGCAGCCGGCGCGTCACGGGATGAGCGGACCACTCTCGGGCATCAGGGTCGTGGACCTGGGCGAAGGTCCCGTGACGGGGCTCGCGACCATGGTCCTCGCGGACTTCGGCGCGGACGTCCTGAAGGTCGAGCCCCCCGGGGGGGACCCGCATCGCGCGTTGCCCTCCGCGCCGATGTGGTTGCGGGGCAAGGCGACGCTGACCGTGGACTTCGACGATGCCGAACAGGTCGAGCGGCTGCGCGCGGTCGTCGCGGACACGGCCGACGCCGTGGTCACCACGCTCCAGCGCGAGCGCCGCGTGGCGCTCGGGCTCGACTACGGCAGCCTGTCGGCCCAACGCCCGGACCTGGTGTACGGAAGCGTTTCCGGTTTCGGGGAGGACGGGCCGTATCGCGACTATCCGGCCGTGGAAGCCGTGGTCGCCGCCAAGTACGGCCGGATGGCGAGCCTCGAAGGCATCGCTCCGCGCAAGGGACCCTGTTACGCGGCCCTGCAGGTCGCCACCCACGCCACGTCCCAGAGCGTCGCCGCCGCGCTGCTGGCCGGCCTGCACCGGCGCGTGACCACGGGCGCGGGGGTGGAGTTCGACACGTCCCTGATGCGCGGCCTGCTGCCCTACGATATCGGCGGACTGCAGGTGGCTCACCTGCGCGAGCGGGGCGTGCTCCCCACGCCGGCGGTCGCGACGGACCCAACGAGTACGCTCCCGCGCATCTACTATCACGGCGCCCGCACGCGCGACGGGCGCTGGATCCAGTTCGGCAACCTGCTCCCGCACCTGCTGGACAACTGGTTCGCGGCGACGGGGCTGCCGCGTCCCGAAGGAGGCATGCCGCCGGAGGGCAGCCCGGAACTCGAGGCGTTCCGCGACGACATGCTGCGGCACATCGCGACCCGGGACCTCGAGGAGTGGATGGAGGTCTTCGTGGGTCACGGCGGTGTCGTAGCGCACCAGTACCAGACGACCCAGGAGGCATTGCACGACCCGGACATCGTGGCGAACGGTCACGCCGAGCGGGTGAACGGCGGCATCCAACTCGGCCCGGTGGCGGACCTGACGCGGACGCCGGCGGTCATCGATGCGACTTGCAGGGAGACGGACTTCGACGCGGCCCTGCGCGGGACGCGGCCGTCGCTCGCCCCTCCGGCGCGGGCCGGTGGCGGACGTCCGCTCGAGGGCGTGACCGTGGTGGAGGCCGCGACCATCATCGCGGCGCCGCTCGGCGCATCCACCCTTGCCGACCTCGGCGCACGGGTCATCAAGTTCGAACCGCCGGGCGGCGATCCTTTCCGAAGCATGATGCACGGGACGGGCGCCGCCCGCTGCAACGCCGGCAAGGAGAGCATCTGCCTGGACCTCAAGGCGCCCGAGGCCCAGGAAGTCGCGCGCCGGCTGGTCTCGGGCGCGGATGTCTTCATCCACAACTATCGCCCCGGCGTCCCCGAGCGGCTCGGCATCGGTTACGAAGCGGTGAGCCGGGACAATCCGGGCCTGATCTACCTCTCGGCGAACGGCTACGGACGCAAGGGCCCCGGGGCGAAACGCCCTTCGACGCACCCGATACCGGGCGCGGCCCTCGGCGGCGTCGTCTGGCAGATGGGCGGACTCCCGCAGGACGAAGCCCTGGAGCTCGATGCCGTGCGCGAGGTCGCCCGCGCCCTGTTCCGCGCCAACGAGGTGAACCCGGACCCCAACACGTCCATGGTCGTGGCGACGGCGGCGACCCTCGGGCTCCTGGCCCGTGACCTGACGGGCCAGGGACAGCAGATCTTCGTGGACATGTTCGGGGCGAACGCCTACGGCAACTGGGACGACTTCCTGTCGTACGCGGGCAAGGCGGACCGGCCGCCGGTGGACCCGGAGATCCGCGGCCTCGGTCCGCGATGCCGGTTGTACGAGTGCCGCTCTGGCTGGGTGTTCCTGTACGTGCGGGACGACGACGAGTGGACGCGGCTTGGCGCGGCCGACGAGGCGGCGCTGGAGGCCCGTTTCCTGACCGACGACGCGGAGGCGTGGGAGGCGAAGCTCCGGGTCCAGGGCTTCGCCTGCGTGCGCGCGGATGGGGCCTGGCCCGCGCAGTTCCTGCTGCACGACCCGCACGCCCGGGAGGAGGAACTCGTCGTGACCGCGCGCCACGCGCAGTGGGGCGAGTACCTGCGCCACGGGCCGATGGTGCGGTTCGAGCGTGGCGGGGAGTACGGTGGCGCGTGCGTGGCGGGCGAACACACGGTCGACCTGCTGCGGGAACTGGGCTACGAGGCCGCGGCCATCGACGGGCTGCTGGACGCGGGCGCGGCGGTCCAGTACGGCTCGTGAGGCCGGTTCGCCCCAGGGGGTTGTCGGCCGCGCGGCCGCTCTTGCGGTGACGTTCCGGCTCGGCATGGCCCTGGCCGTCCTGCTCGTGCTGGCCGGCGGCATCCTGCTGCTGCGCCCGGGGCCGATGCCGGAGCCACGGGAGATCGATGTCCTGTCCAGTCTCGTCACGCAGTTCGTCGGGCCGCTCGGGGACGTTTCGGTCGCGAGCGCGGCGTCGGACTGCCGGACGGACGGAGAGACACGCGCGGTGCTGCCGGCGGCGCTCTTCCAGGCGTTCCTGGCCGCCAACGCGCGGGCGGAGCCCTTCGATCTGACGCCTTTCGCACACCGGGTCCAGGTGCTCCCTGCGGGTGCCGACGACGGGCCCTCGGGGACGTTCGTCTCGGTATCCCGCGCCGGGTTGCTCGGCAACGACGCGCTGGTCTGCGTCGAGGTGTTCGGCCGCGAGGAACGCGCCTTCTTCGTGGTGCTGCGGCGCGATCACGACGGCGTCTGGGGCGTGACGCGCGAACTGACCGCATGGGAAACGCCGGAGGGCCCCGAGACGGGTTCCTCGGCGGTCGAGGAAGAGCCGCTTTTCCTGCCCCGGCCTTCGCAGCTCGAGCGGGAAGCGCGGGAGCGATGAAGCCGGGCGCCGCAACGGGCGTCGCCGCGATGCTGCTGCTGGCCGCGGGGGGCTGTGGCGTGGCCCCGGAGACAACGCCAGGGGACGGCCCGGAGCGCCCTGCCGCGGCGCCGGCGTTCGGCGACCTGGAAGGGATCGCGGCCCGGGGCACGCTGAGGCTCGCGCGGCGCCGGTGGGACGGGTTCGAGACGCTGCCCAGGCAGGGACTGCCGGCGGAGAGCTACTTCACCCTCGCCGAGGAGTTCGCGGAGCGCCGGGGACTGGCCGTGGAGTGGCACGTCCACGACGGGTTCGACGAACTCATGCCCGCCGTGCGCGACGGCCTGGCGGACGTGGCCGTGGCCAACATCACCGTCACCGAGGCCCGGGCCCGGGACGTCGCCTTCACCACGCCGCTCACCCGCACGCGGGAGTGGGTGGTGGGGACGTCCGCCGGGGACGGCCCCGAAGTGCATGACCTCGCCGCCCTGGCCGGCCGCACGTTCGGAATACCGGCGGGGACGGCGTACGTCGAGTCCGTCGCGCGGCATCTGCCGGACGCAGCCGTCGTCGAGCTGCCCGCTGGCACGGACCCGCACGAGGTGTTCGAGGGTCTCGAGGCCGGCCGTTTCGACGCGACCGTCATGGATGCCGTGGCCGCGCGGCCGTTGGTCGCAGCAAGCGACGGTATCGGGCGCCTCGCCGTGCTGCCGGATGCGCGGGACCTGGCGTGGGCCGTCCGGCGCGAGAACCCGGCACTGCTCGCGGCGCTGGATGCGTTCCTGGAAGAGCGCTTCCTGCGCGGGGGCGACACGTCGGCCCTTCGCGACCTCGCGGCGATCCGGTCCGCCGGCCGCCTGCGGATGCTGACGCTGAACGGGCCGGGCACGTACTACCCCTGATTCCCGGATAAGGAGGTGGCGAGGTCGGCGTGGGTGCCCGGCACGTAAGGCTGGTGTGGGAAAATGCCCGTGTCAGGACAGGCACCTGCGAGGTGAAGGTTGCGGAAGCGGAAGATCCGTCCCCCGAAGGTTGAAATGGAGTTCACCGACCTGAACCTGACCGCCTACGGCGGTTCCTCGATACTGG
>JAPPHP010000245.1 GCA_028821035.1 Gammaproteobacteria bacterium
CGAACGCGGACGGATCGTGCCAGGCGGCGTTGAACGCGCAGATGCCGCCGCTCGAGATGCCGCAGATCAGGCGCATCGCCGGATCCTTCGTGAACTTGAGGCCCACCTCGGACTCCGCGAACGGCAGCAGTTCGTCGACGAGGAACCGGACGTGCGCAGGCGTGACGGGGTCGTACTCGAGGCTGCGATTGATGCTGGCTTCGTCCTCGGTCATGCCCGGGCGCCGGCCGGGCATGACGAACACGGCGACTGTGGGTGGCAGTTCCCCCGCATGGATGAGGGAGTCGAGCACCGCCGTGGTCCGCACCGGGCCTTTCGGATCGAGGTACAGGTCGCCGTCCAGGAACACCATGAGGGCAGGCGGCGTCGAGGGATCGAGCTGCTCCGGCGCGTAGATCCAGACGTCCCGGACGGTCCCCTCGTAGATCCGGGTCCCGTCCCAGCCGAGGAACTCGCGCACCACGCCGCGCGGAACGTCCGGCCCCGGATGCGCCTCGGGACAAGGGTGGTACTGCCGGTCCCCCGGCACGTCCAGGGCTTCGAGCGCCTCCATGTTGGAGCGGCCGTTCACTTCGGCGTCCAGGCCGCGGTCGAGGAAGGACTTCTCGAGTCCCAGGCGCAGGTAGTCTTCGACGTCCATCGCCAACGCCGGCACGCCCGCCGCCGCGAGCGCACCCATCAGGCTCCGCCGGGTGATCCCGTTCGTCATTCCCATTCCCCGACGGTCGTGCTCGCCGACTCCGTAATGCGTCGAGACGCGGCCATTGTTTCATGCATCGCTCTGCCTGACACCTGAAAGCATCGCCCATGATCCAGGAGTTCCTGGCAAAGTCCCGCGAGAACCTGGATGCCTTCACCGGCGAAATCGGCAGTGGGCTCTCCAGGGTCACGCTGGGATTCGTTTCCCCGGGACAGAAAAAGAAGATGTACTGGTGGGACCCTCCGAGCCTTAGCCTCATGCGTGTGAGCGACTTTCCCGGTCTCGAGCGAACCGAGCGGAACGGGGGTAAAGCCGCCGACGATTGTCGTACTCTATGGGTGCTCGGGATATCGCTTCATGCGCGCCGGGATGTGACGAACGGCAATCGGACATCGCTGACGAACGCCTACCTGGCGAGCAGGGCCGCACTGACCCGCTACATCGCCACCTTCTTCGTCGAGCGGGAGGAAGTCGAAGACACGCTGCAGCAGGCGTACGTGGACGCGCTGACCGCGGAACAGGACAAAGGCGTGGCCATCGCGTCGCCACGGGCCTACCTGTTCCGGGTGGCGAGAAACATCGCGCTCAACAAGAAGAAGCGCCAGCAGACCGTATTCATGGAGAACGTGGGGATCGTCGACGACTCGATGCCCGGCGACTGGCTGGAGGTGCCGGACGACCTCTGGGAGCGACAGTACAACCGCGACAAGCTGGACGCGCTGGGCGACGCGCTGCGGACGCTGCCGCCGCAATGCCGACGCGTGTTCGTGATGCAGCGTTTTGACGGGCTGACCTACAGGGAGATTGCGAAACGGCTGGGCATTTCCACCAGCACGGTGGAAAAGCACCTGGCGAAGGCGCTGCGCCGGTGCACCGGCTACCTCGTGGACCGCGGCTTCGAGGCGACGGGCGGGAGCGTCTCGCGCCTCGAGGACTACCGCTTGCGCCATGACCGGGGCGGACGCAGATGAACGAGCCAGACGACCGGCAGGGAGCCACGATCAAGGACGAGGCCGCAGCGTGGGTGGTGAAGCTCAACGCCGGCCCGCTCTCGGGCGACGATGCCTACGACTTCGAACACTGGCTGCACTTAAGCGACGAGCACCGGCGCGAGTTCGCCGCGCATGCCCGGGTCTGGCAGCGCGCAGGTAGCGGCGCGGAGCGCGCCCGCGATGCCGAGCCCATTGCGCTTGGCGGCGTGATCGCCGCCTGGGCGCGGATCCATCCGGTACGCGCCTGGTGCGGTTTCGCGGCTACCTGCGCGCTCGCGCTCGCCGTGGGTCTTCTCGTGGAGCGGAACGCATCGACGACCTTCGAGTCCCTTGCGGTTGAAACGGGAATCGGCCAGAGCGAACGAGTCGAACTCCCGGACGGCTCGACCGTGCAGCTCAATACCGATACCCGAATCGTCGCCGACTATTCGCGTGCCGAGCGGGCGGTGAGGCTTGAGAAAGGCGAGGGGCACTTCGTCGTCGCCGACGACGGGTCCTGGCCGTTCCGCGTGTACACGGCCGATCAGATGATCGAGGCCGTTGGCACCGCCTTTCGCGTGCTCGTCGGCGAGCAGACCGAGGTTATCGTCACCGAGGGCCGGGTCAGGGTGGCGGTTCTGGAGACGCCCGTCGACCCGCAGGCCGGGCGGGTGGCGCGGATCGACGCGATCGTCCACGCCGGGCGTAACGCGGTGTTCCGCCGGGACGGCATCCTCGTGGAGCCGCTTGCGATGGCCGAGATCGACCGGCGTCTCTCCTGGCAGACCGGGGGGCTGTCCTTCGACGGCGAACCCCTGGCGTCGGTGGTTCGCGAGTTCGCACGATACAACGCCACGCGGATCGTCCTCGCCGACGACATTCGCGGCCTGAAGGTTCTCGGCTGGTTCCCGGTTGGCGACACCGCGCGGTTCATCCAGGCCCTCGAGGACAACGTCGGCATCGCCTCGCGCACCGACGCCGAGGGGAGCGTCCATCTCTATCGCGAGCCGCCCTTGGGATGATGGTGGATGACGGTCGACCCCGTCGAACGGGCAACGGCCGGGTCTGTCGAGTAGTGGAAACGGCGCCCTCGATTGCCCTTGTCTATAGGGCCGCGTGACGGCGCGGGCTACTTCGGTACGAGCGTGTTGCCGTCTGCGGGTTTGGGGATGAGAGGCCGGATTCTCATCGCCTGCCTGTCGCTCGTGCTCTGGGCCCAGACCGCGGTTGGAGCGGATGCGGCCGAGGACGCGGCGCCCGACGGGGAGGGCGGGACGGTGTTGTTCGACATACCGAAGATGGCCGCCACGGACGCGTTGATGCGTTTCGCGCAGCAGGCGGCGACGCCGCTGCTGGTGTCCTACGAGTTGGTGACATCCGTCGAAGCGAATGCGCTGGCAGGCGAGTTCACGGTGGCGGAGGGCCTGCGCCGGCTACTGGCCGGAACGGGCATCGTCGGCACCATCGAAGGCGGCGTCATCGGCGTGCACCCCGAGCCGGCTCCGGCCGAACCACCGAGTATCGAGGGGGAGGGAGCGATGGCCAAGGTTGACGAGGGAAGCGTTACGAAAACGCGAGACGGGAGGACGGACGGTGCGCGCGGCTCGGTCCTCGGCAGGATCGGTGCGGCACTGGCGGCGATCGTCCTGAGCAATGGCGCCATCGTGGCGGAGGACGACTCGTCCAGCAGGGAGGATGCGGGACCCATCGAGGAGATCCTCGTGACCGCCGAGAGGCGTTCCCAGAGCGCGCAGGACGTGCCCATCTCGATGACCGTGTTCGGCGGCGACGACCTGTGGGACTACGGTCTCGAGGGGTCGAAGCAGCTCGGCGACGTTGCGCCGAACCTCAACTTCGTGTCGGCTTACGGCGAGCAGGGCTCCCAGGTCATCACGATCCGCGGCATCACGAGCGCCAACTACTCGTTCATGGATGGCCAGACCGCGGCGGTCTACGCGGACGAAGCGATCCTGGACAGCTACTGGTTCAACTCCTTCGCCATGTTCGACCTCGAGCGCGTGGAGGTCCTCCGGGGACCCCAGGGTACGCTGTTCGGCCGCAACTCGACCGCGGGCGCGCTGCAGTTCATCAGCGCAGGGCCCGGCGACGAGTTGGACGGATATGCGCGTGTCACCCTGGGCAAATTCAATCGACGTAGGGCCGAGGTGGCCATTGGAGGGCCCCTCTCGGACGGCTTCGGCGTGCGCGTCGCGGGCGTCATGGAGGAGGACGACGGGTTCCAGGAGAACATCCACACCGGTGAAGAGGGCCCCTGGGTGGACACGCGCGCCATTCGGGCGGTCTTCGACCTGGATCCAAGCGACGAGGTCAGCATCCGCTTCAAGGCCCAGCTGGGAAGAGATGATTCCTCGCCTGCACAGCTTGTCAACAGAGCGCCCGATCCGCACTACTACGGGGCCTTTGCGCCAGGGGCGGGAATAGATCTCTCGCTCTTGCACAATCCGGGTCCCGGCAGCGATCACCGCAAGATCAATCTGAGTTTCACGAACGACGAGCATCAGGCGGAGATCGATACGTACGTGTACACGTTGTCGATAGAGTGGGCTCTGGGTAGCGTGGCGCTTACATCGGTAACTGGTTATACCGATCTCGAATTCGCGGATGTCTCCGACTGGGACGGGACGGCGATAGCGATGTGGCATGGGTACGAGTCCGGGGATCACCGGACGTTCACCCAGGAGTTCCGGTTGACGTCCACCGACGAGTCACCGTTCGAATGGATCGCCGGCGCCTATTTTCTCGATCAGTCGGCTGACTGGGGCGCAGCCTTCGAGTACACCGATTTCTATCGGATGTTCGATCCGATCAGTTTCCCGCCGGGAGACTTCGGTTGGGGCGAGCGGTACCTGGCGGAGCAGGAGCTCTCGAGCTGGGCTGTCTTTGCGCACACGACCTACGCCTGGACGGACAGGCTGAGTACCACGCACGCGATACGATACACCAGCGATGAAGTCGAAGCCCAGCGAGAATATGCCGCCTTTACATTTTTTCCGAAGACGACGGCGTTGTCGGGAGGTGACTTGTCGCTCCACGATGACTTCGGGGGCGGGGAACTGACGGACCGAGATCTCTCTTCGAGTGAAGTGACCTGGCGCCTTGCCGCGGAGTATGTCCTTCGGGACGGCGTGCTGGTATATGGGAGTGTCAGCCAGGGTTACAGAGGGGCGGTGTTCGCGATGTTCGGGCCGTACAAGGAACTGGATCCGGAGTTGGTCCTTGCCTGGGAGACCGGCATCAAGAGTTCGTTGTTCGACGGACGCTTGCGGCTGAACGCATCCATCTATTACTTTGACTATACGGACTTCCAGTTTTTCGATTATCTGCCGGCCGAGGGCGGGCAGGTCCTTGGCGCCCTGGAGTACACGTTCCAGGGATCGAACATACCGGAGATGGTCTTCCAGGGCATCGAAATCGAGGCGGTAGCACACCCCACAGAGAATCTGGAGGTCAGGTTGAGCTACGGCTACTCCGATAACGAGATAAAGGAGTACATCCGCGGGGCGCAGGACGACAACACGGGGAATCGACTGGCGCACTCGGACGAAGGCGACTTCAGCGGATCGATCCGGTACGAGTTCGCCTTGGGTGCTTCGGCGGTCCTCGTGCCGCAACTCGAGGCGTTCTATCATGGCCCGCGTCCGGTCGACAGCACGGGACGGTCCGGTGACTTCGGAGGGGACTTCTGGAGTTACTCGGCGCGGCTCCGTTACGAGAATCGGGCCAGCGGGTTCAGCGTGAGCGCCTTTGTCGAGAACATCTCGGACGATATCAACTACGTGCGCGCTGTCTTCCCCGGCCCCGAGGCGTTCGGAACGGACGCGATGTACATAACGCATCCGCGGAGTGTCGGGGTGACGATCGGCTACGTGTTCTAGGAGCGACCTGGGCCGCACAGGCCGGGCCCGCACGAGCGGAAGCGCATGGACGGATCGGTCGACGTGCGGGGCCACTGCGACGCGCGTTTTGCCGCCGTCGGGGATGCGTTCGCCGAGAACTTCCGGGAGGGCAGGGAGGTCGGTGCGTCCTTCGCGGCGACCGTGGACGGGGAGTTCGTCGTGGACCTCTGGGGGGGACACGCCGATGCGGCGCGGACCCGGCCCTGGGA
>JAPPHP010000446.1 GCA_028821035.1 Gammaproteobacteria bacterium
CTGTGCAGCGAGTTCATGCAGTTCGGATGGAACGAGTCGCTGCATTTCGCGCCGCTGAAGCCCGGAGAGACGCTCGAGCAGTCGATCGTCCGCCATCAGCGGTTGATGATCGACCGACTGCAACTGCGTGAGCGAATGACGGTCATCGACGTCGGTTGCGGCGTCGGCGGTCCGATGCGCCGGGTGATGCGCGAGTCCGGCGCCAAAGTCCTCGGCCTCAACAACAACGCACAGCAACTCGACAAAGCCAGGCGGAAAAACGTCGAAGCGGGGCTCGACCACATGGCCGGGTACATCAAGTGCAACTTCATGGACATGAGCGCCATCGACGCAAACAGCTTCGACCGCGGGTATGCAATCGAATCGACATGCCATGCGCCGGACAAGCGGAAGGCGTTCGCGGAAATCTACCGCGTACTAAAGCCGGGGGCGTTGTTCTGGGGCCAGGAAATGTGCATGACCGACCACTTCGATCCCGACAACGGTCGTCACCAAGACATCAAGCGGGATCTCATGCTCGGCATCGCCCTGCGTGACATCGCGACCTTCCCGGAGGTAAACCGTGCGCTGGAGGCGGTCGGATTCGAGGTCATCGAGGCAGCGGACCGGGACGTCCAGGAAGGCCCGAGCACGCCGTGGTACCAGCCGATGCAGGGACGGCGCGGGACGTTGCGCAGCGCGTTTCGCCGAACGCCCCTGGGCCGCAAGGCGATGATCGGCGCACTCAGAGTCGCAGAGGCGTTCCGCTATTTCCCGAGAGGGTCGACCGCTGTCGTGCAATTGATGGATCGAACGGCCGATGCGTACGTCGCGGGCGGCAAGGCAGCGGTATTCACGCCGCTCTACTGTTTTCTTGCCCGCAAACCCGAGCAAGCCAACGTGCCGGCCAAGCCCCACGCATGAGCATGGCCCGGCGCCCGCCTGCCGTCCTCAGGCCTCCCCGGCGCGAACCACCATGCCGTCCGTCGCGAACCGGATGCCGGCAGTGACGGCCAACAGGCCGTCTTCGAGGTCCCCGGTCACGTAGACATCGTCGTCGATCCGTTGCAACACCCGAACCGGCACCACGCGCAGCGTTCCGTTGTCGCGGACCACCCAGATCTCATCGTCCGCCTGCAACGCGGCACGGCGCACCCGGAAGTAGTCGTCGGGCACGAACCCCTCGATGGCCACTTCCACGAACTTGCCCACGAGGAGCGGCGGGGTCGTGTCCTGACTCGCCGCCGATACGACGGGAGCACGCGGCGCAAAGGGGTCCGGCACGTGGACAATCACGTCGATGGTGCGGGTCTCGGCATCGAGGGAAGCATCCGCCCGGTCCACGTATCCCCGCCATGCATAGGAGGCGTCGCCGTATTCGGCGATCACGACGGCGACGACGCGCTGTTCTTCTCCTTCGTGCTGCCAAAGGCGGGGAATCAACGCCGCGTCCGCGTCGGACAGAGATACCACCACCTCCACCGCGTCCGACGAGAACAACCTGCCCACGGACTGGCCTGGCGACAGGAGCTGTCCGATGTCCACCGATTCGTCGTGTACGACGCCATCGAACGGCGCAGTAACCTCGGTGCGGGACAACGCCAGTTTGGCCTGCGCCAGGGCGGCTTCTTCCCGCGCCAGCGCAGCCTCCGCCGCCCTCAACTGCGGGACGTGCAGCGTGAGCGGACTCGGCTTGGTGGGCGCCTTCTCGGGTTGCCTCCGGGCGTAGCGCTCGTACTCGGCTTGCGCAATCGCCGCGTCTTCGCGAGCCTGGAGGAGCGCCACCTCCCTGGCGGTTAGCGCGGCTTCCGCCTCGCGCACGCCGAATACGTAGTCTGCCTCCTCGAGACGGAACAGGGTCTGCCCGGCCTGGACGTGACGACCGCTGACGAAACCCTCGTCCACCCAAGCCACCCGACCCCCTACCTGCGGCGCGATGTCGACTTCGGCACCAGGACGCACCGTTCCCGCGCCACGCACCGGGATCGGCCCGCTGCCGGCGGCGATACGCGCGGTGTTGACGTACGGAATCTGCGAAGGCGGCTCGTGCATGTCGGGCTCCGGTGCAAGCGACACCAGCACGGTAGCCACGCCCACCGCACCGCCAATCACAGCGATGGCGATGACATAACCCGTTCTCCTATGCACCCCGGTCTCCTTCTGCGCGTTCACGTTGGTGGTGCGCGAGTGGGTCCAATGCGCCGCCAGGAAGTTGCAGGAAGGCGAGCAGTGCTTGGCGGTCGCGTGCCAGACAGGCAGGCACCCTCGGGGAGACGGCCATTCCGTGTTGGCGATTCGGCACTGGCCAAAGGCAGAGTTCACATCCCCAGGCCGCTGCGACTGTACCAGAGAGTCCCCAAGACCGCACGAGCCCACACCGTCGCCGACCGGCCGTGACGGAGACCCGATCACGCCTGGTGTTGTAGCGCTCCCGCAGGTTCGCGAGAACAGGCGGAGTCGGCCCCGCCGCTACGACAGGAGCCGAGCCATCGTCTCGACCGAACGCTCCGCCGTCGCGGCGTCGACGTTGATGCGCAGCCGCGTCACCACCAGGTGGGTCATGCCGAGTTCCTCCCGGTACATGTCGACGCGATCCCGGACGGCTCCGGGCTCACCCACCAGCGCCCAGTCGTCCACCGCGGTCGAGAAACGGCGTGCCATGCGCCCGTCCGACTCCGCCGCCATGCGCCGCGCCTGGGCCTCGAGACCGTCCCGGACCCGGGCCACGAGCCGGGCATCGGCAGACACGAAACACGAGCGCATCAAGGGGACTTCGGGCGGAACCGGTTGGCCGGCCGCCTCGCACGCCTCGACATGGCGGCGGTAGTTGTCGCGCAGGCGCTCGAGCGGCTCCATCGGCGACGCCAGGTACGGCGCGCCGAGGCTGCCCGCCTGTGCCAGCGCCTTCGGGCCGAAGGCGGCGACCCAGATCGGTGGGTGCGGCCGCTGCACGGGCAACGGCGCGACGGTGACAGGCTCCGCGCCCTCGGAAAGCGCCACCGGTTCGCCACGCCAAGCCCGGATCATGTGCTCGAGACACCACTCGAAGATGCGGCGCTTGTCCTTGGGGGCCACCGAAAACGCACCCAGGAGCTGCGCCGAGTACCCTCGGCCGACCCCCAGCGTGACTCGCCCGCCGGACAGGCGGTCGAGCACCGCGACCTGCTCCGCCGCCTGCAGGGGATTGCGCAGGGGCAGGAGATAGGACGTCGTGGCGAGGCGCAGGGTGCGCGTGCGCGCCGCCACCGCCGCGAGCAGCATGAGGGGCTCGGGAATGGCGCCCTCGCCCCCGAAGTGGTTCTCCGGCAGCCAGAAGGACTGGTATCCCCAGGACTCCGCCAGTTCGCCCTGGCGCGCGAGCGTCGCGGCGTCCGCCATCCCGGACACGATCCAGGGGGTGAGCCCGAGGTGCAGCCCGGTCACTCTGCCCTCCCCATGGAAGAAAGCTCCGGCAGACCGTGCTGCAGCATCCACATCGCCGTGATGGTCGCGCGCACGGCGTCCAGGTGCCGGTCCGCGGCGAACGCCTCGTAGAGGGGGTCGCGCTCGAGCAGCACGCATCGTTCCGCCCGGCTCCTGCCGCCACAGTCGAACTCCGCCGGCCGGCCGAAGTTGTTCCCCGCGCCACCGTAGCCGCCGAATCCCCCCGGGTCGCCAATGCGCCAGAAGACCTGCCAACTGACGGGCAGGCCGGGAATCTGCTCCCGCACCGCCGACAGCGTCCGTTCGGCCGTCGCCGACAACAGGGCGTCCCAGTCGCCAGCGTTCGCCTCGAGATCCGTGCAGTCGTCGCCGACGGCGGCCGAGACGGCGTCGGCGTCCACCGGGTACCGGTCGAACCGGTCACTGATGTCCCAGCGCCACCAGCGCGCGGTGAACACGGGGACGACATGCGCCGGCGACGTCATGTCCTGCACGTAGTTGACGATACGGCCCAGTCCGGAGTAGCGGTCCGCCAGCGCTTCCGCGGCGTCGAGCTCCGCCACGAGACGGTTGAAGTGCTGGTGCATCCGCGTCTGGATGAACCAGAGCATGCTTCTCGGCCGCTGCTCCTCGCGGTCGTAGTAGTTCCAGCGCGTCATGCGCCGGAAGATGTTGGCCTCGGTCTGGCGGACGTTCGCCTTGGCGATGTAGCGCACCTGCAGGGGCGTCAGGCGCGGCAGCGCGGCGTGGCCGGCGCAGTTGTTGAAGTGCTTCGCCGCGATGAAGGTGAGTTCCTGGTGAAGGGATCCCTCGTACGCGGCCGCCGGCGCGGCCGCCATGACGCAGGCGAGCGCCAGCCACGGCAGGGCCTGCGCGGCCTGGACGACACGTCTCATCCGGCGCGCTCCAACGGGGCGCCGGACGATCGCGGAAGCCGCGTCAGCGTCTCGTCCGTCACCAGTCCGCGGGCGAGGTCGGCGATGGTCCGACCCTCCCCCGGCCAGGTCCACTCCGGCGCGGCCTCCGCCGCCGGCGTCATCACGAAACCGCGCACGAGCGCCCGCGGGTGCGGCAGCGTCAACCGCTTCGTGCGCCGCAGGACATCGCCGAACAGCAGCAGGTCGAGGTCGAGCTCGCGCGGCGCATTCCGCACCGGCGCCTCCGCGCGGCCGTACCGTCTCTCCAGGGTCTTGAGTCTCGACAGGAGCCACTCCGGGGACGTGGCTTCCGCGCTGAACGCGGCCACGGCGTTGACGAAATCCGCGGACCCGGGCGGGCAATCGACGGGGCTCGTACGCCACAGGGAGGACGCACGAAACCTGCCGACGGACATCTCCCGCAGGTCTTCGAGGGCCCGCAGGACGATGTCCACGCTCGCGCCCCGGTTCGAACCGAGGCCTACCAGAACCCTGACAGCCGTGGTAGAAATCGACCCAACCCGCCACGCGACACGAGGGAATACGAGATGAAAGCCGCCGTGCTCAGGGAAGTCAACCAACCGCTCGAGATCGAGGACGTGCAGCATGGCAACCCGGGCCCTCGGGAGGTGCTGGTGCGGACCGCGGCGGCGGGCGTCTGCCACTCGGACCTGCACTTCCAGAACGGGTCCTACCCGTACTTCCTGCCAACGATCCTCGGCCACGAGTCGGCGGGCGTCATCGAGGCCGTCGGGGCCGACGTCACCTACGTCAAGCCCGGCGACCACGTCATCACCTGCCTGTCGGCGTTCTGCGGGCACTGCGAGTTCTGTCTCACCGGCCACATGTCGCTGTGCCAGGAGCCGGAGCTGCAGCGCGGGGGCGACGAACCGCCCCGGCTCAGCAAGGGCGACGAGTCGATCGCCCAGTTCCTGAACCTCTCCTCGTTCGCGGAATACATGCTCCTGCACGAGCACGCCATCGCGAAGATCCGCGAGGACATGCCCCTCGACCGGGCCGCCCTGATCGGCTGCGGCGTCACGACCGGCGTCGGGGCGGTGATCCACACGGCGGCGGTGGAGCCGGGCGCCACGGTGGCGGTCATCGGATGCGGCGGCGTCGGATTGTCGTGCATCAACGGCGCCGCCATCGCCGGCGCAGCGCGGATCATCGCCGTCGACACGGCCCCCGGGAAGCTCGATCTCGCCCGCAAGTTCGGCGCCACCGACACCGTCGACGCCAAGGCCGAAGACCCGGTCGGGGCGGTCCGCGAACTCTCCGGAGGCGGCGTGCACTACTCCTTCGAGGCCATCGGCCTGAAGAGCACTACCGAGCAGGCCTGGAAGATGATCCGGAACGGCGGTACGGCCACGGTGATCGGGATGATCCCCGTCGGTACGATGGTGGAGATCCACGGGCCGGAGTTCCTCCGCGAGAAGACGCTGCAGGGCTCCAACATGGGCTC
>JAPPHP010000361.1 GCA_028821035.1 Gammaproteobacteria bacterium
GACATCTCGGCCGGGACCGCGCCGTGACTGGACACCGTGCTGCCGTCGGGCAGCACGAGTTCGCCGTCCTCCCTGCCTCGGAAATCCTCCGGGTCGGGAAGGTCGCGGCTGCGCGGGACGATGCGCGTGGCGCCCGCGGACGCGGTGAAGTTGTCGATGGCCCAGATGCAGTTGACGACGCACTCGTAGTCGGGCGCGAGCGGCAGGGCCCGCCAGACCCAGCGGTCGCGGTGCAGCATCTGGTCGGGCTCGCCGGGATGCACCGCGATGGCCTGCGTTGCGTTCACCTGGACGCGCGACAGGCGACCGAAGATGCCGGTCAGGAGATCGAGCATCACGGGGTGGATCATGAGCGGCCGGCAGGCCGGGACCTCGGCGATGAGTGCGCCTGCACGCACCGTTCTGCTGCCATAAAACCCGTCAAGGGCGCCGGCGCGCTCCAGGGGTCCGCGCAGCTCGGCCCGGAGCGTCGCGACGGTGTCTTCGTCGGCGAGGCCGTCCACGATCAGCACGCCGTCGCGCCGGTAGATTGCGAGCATGTCCTCGACGGGCGTCTCGGGATCGACGTGGACGATTTCCCTGGAGACTTCCTGCGGAACGGCTGTGTTCATGGGTTGACCTCCTGTGTGGCTCGGCGCTCAGGCTTCCGCGTACCGCTCGATCCGGCGTTGGCTCCGGGAAATGATAGCGAGCCTCGTGTTCAGGGAGAGCGTCGAGACCCCGAACCCGATGACCAGGCCCCACCAGAACCCCGACACGCCCATGGGCGCTACCCCCAACCCCTCGTTGCCGTAGCCCAGCAGGGCGCCGAGGGGAATCCCGATCCCCCAGTGCGAGCAGAGGACGATCGCCATCGGGATGCGCACGTCCTTGTAGCCGCGCAGGCAGCCGATCGCCGTGGTCTGCGTGTCGTCGACGAACTGGTAGAGCGCGAGAATGAGGAGGAGCGCCGAGGCGCTCGCGATGAGGCCTGAGTCGGTCGTGTAGAAACCGGCGATCGTGTCGCGCATCAGCACAAGGACGCTCGCGGCGAGAAACGCGAAGCCGAGGGCGGCGCCGAGCGCCGTGTAGACCGAACGGCGCGCGCCGGGATAGTCCTTCGCACCCACGTTGTAGCCGGCGCGTATGGTGGCCGCCACGCCCAGGGCGACCGGAATCATCGAGGTAACGCTCCCGACGTTGAAGACGATCGCGTGGGCCGCCGTCGCTTCGACGCTGATGCGTCCGATGAGCAGGACCACGATCGAGAAAACCGTTCCCTCGAAGAACATGGTCACGCCGATGGGGATGCCGAGCTTGATGAGCCGCCAGATGACGGTGAAGTCCGGCAGCGAGAACTGCGAGAACGCGCCGGCGCGCTGCACGCGCGAGTAGAGGACGATGAAGATCATGGCGATGAGCTGGAGCCACATGACGATGGCCGTGGAGAGGCCGCAGCCGGGACCACCCATCGCGGGTATGCCCAGTCCGCCGTACACCAAGAGGTAGTTGAGCGGCAGCTTGAGGACCAGTCCGCCGAACGCCACGATCATGGTCGGCCTCGTCCATGACAGCCCTTCGCAGAGGTAACGCAACACGAAGAATGCGAGCGTCGGCACGACACCGATGCTGATGTACTTGAGATAGGCGGTGGCGACGGGGATGGCCGCTGGGTCGACCTCGATCAGACGGTAGCCCAACTCGCCGAACAGCAGCAGGACGGCCACCGTTACCAGACCGCCGCCGAGCGCGATCCAGAGGGCCTGGCGCACGACCGCGCCGCCTCCGGCTTCCTTGCCGGCGCCGTGCATCTGGGAAACGATGGGCGTGATGGCCATCGCGACGCCCGACAGGAGCACTACCGGCGGAGAGTAGAACGTGCTCCCGAGGGCGACGCCCGCGAGATCCGTCGCGCTGACTCGGCCCGCCATGATCGTGTCGATCACGGCCATCCCCATCTGCGAGAGTTGCGTGAGGATGATCGGCACGCCGAGGGTGCTGAAGAGCTTGATCTCGGTAACGACGCCGGACTTGGCGTTCATGTGGAGCCCGTGGCCGGTGGACGCGGTAGCAGTCTACACCTTAAGGCGGCGGGCCCGACCGTCGTCACGACCCGTGGACTGGACGCGAAAATCACCTCCCGGGCCACACTCCCTGGCGTCTTTCCCGGAACGCGCGCGCTCCTTCGCGGCGATCCTCGGAGTTCATCACCCGGGTCTGCACGTGCTCGGTGATCTGGTCGAGCGCCCGGTAGTCGAGGGACGACGCCTTGACCATGGACTCCTTCATGCCCTGCACGGCCGCGGGGCTCAGCTCGCAGAGCCGTTGCGCGATCCGCTCCGCCTCTTCCATCAGCCGGTCCGCCGGCACGATCCGGTTGACCATGCCGACCTCGTACGCGCGCCGGGCGTCCACGCGCCCCGCCATGAGGAGGAGTTCGGAGGCGATCGCCCAGGGCATGATCTTCGGGAACCAGGCGGCCGGGATGGTCGCAATGCCCCATTGGGGCTCCGGCAACCAGAACGACGTGTCTTCCGTCGCGATGCGGATGTCGGCGTCGAGCGCGATCCACAGCCCGTAGCCCACGACGTGGCTGTGCAGTGCGGCGATGATCGGCTTGTACAGCTTCTGCGTCTGCGTGATGTCCGGAAACTCGCCCGTGTACTGGTAGGGTCCGCTCCCGCTCTCGGTCAGGTCGGCCCCCGCGCTGAAGCACTGGCCGTTGCCCGAGAGGATCGCGACCAGCAGCGACTCGTCGTCCCGGAACGCCGCCCACGCCTCGGCGAGTTCCCGGTGCAGGGTGGCGTTCATCGCGTTCAGTTTCTCGGGACGGTTGAGGGTCACGTAGGCGACGGGGCCCTTGCGCTCGTAGACGATCGTTTCGAAATCCATGATGGGTCGCCTGGGGGAGTCGGCACGCAGTGTAGCCGGGCCGGGGTCGGTGCGGGTGATACTCTGGATCGGACTTGCTTCCTTGATGCGAGAGGGTCCCCTGGAAGAGAAACTCGTACGCCAGATCGCGCAGGCAAGGGCGCGCGGGCGCGACGACGCCCGGCCGGGAGCCGTCGCCGGCGTGCACGGAAAGGGGCGATTCACCGCCCGGGAGCGCCTGGCGGCGCTGTTCGACGAGGGGAGCTTCATCGAGTACGGAGCCCTGGCCGGAGCGACGACGCGGCCGGAGGACGAAGCGTACTCGGACGGTCTCGTCGCGGGGGCGGGCCTGGTGTTCGGCGAACCCGTCGTTGGCGCCAGCTACGACGAGACCGTGCTCGGCGGGACCCAGAGCGACCGCAACCAGCGCAAGATGTCGAAGCTGCTGTTTCTCGCGGTAGAGCACCGCTGGCCCTTCGTCTGCTTCGTGGACGGCGGCGGCGCCCGCCTGGACGATCCCCTGCCGCCGCCCCCGATCGCGGTTACGCCGCGGGGACGCTTCGAGCTGTACGACGGCCTCGCGGAACTCAATGGCTGGGCCCCAACCGTCGCCGTCGCGAGCGGCAGGGTGGTCGACGGTCATGCGGGCATCGCGATGCTCTCGGACCTGGTCATTGCCACTGCACGAGCGGAGTTCGGAACAGAGGAGGGACACCTCCGGAGCGCCGGCGACTATGCGCAGTCGGGCGATGTGAACGTGCTGGTCGAGGACGAAGCGGAGGCTATCGCGACCGCGCGGCGCTACCTGCGCTTCTACCTCGTTGGGGAGGTTGCGGGGGTTGCGGCGGAGGACGCGGATCGGATCGCCGACGTGGTTCCGGAGAACCGCCGGCGACCGTACGACATGCGCAGGATCCTCGCCGCCTTCGCGGATGCGGACAGCGTCCTGGAACTGGGCGCCTCTTGGGGCCGGTCGATGCTCACCGCGCTCGCGCGGCTCGAAGGGCGCACGGTCGGCATCTACGCCAACCAGCCGAAGTCGCCGCTGGCGGGCGCCATCGACGCGGCTGCCGCCGACAAGGCGGCGCGTTTCGTGGAGCTCTGCGACGCGTACGACTACCCGATCGTCAGCTTCGTCGACAATCCTGGCTACATGGTGGGCCCGCAGGCGGAACGTGAGGGGATCGCGCGTCATCATGCGCGGCCCCTCGCGGCGCTGCACCATCGCTCCGTACCCCTGTGCTCGGTGCAGATCCGCAAGGCCTACGGGCTCGGTCCATTCGCCATGTCCGGCTGGGGCGCGGCGCGGCGGGTCCCCGAGCTGCGGCTGGCGTGGCCGTCCGTCGAGTCCGGAGGCATGTCCCTCGAGGGCGCCGCCTACCTGGTCAAGCGCAAGGAGATTCTCGCGGCCGCGACCCGGGAAGAGGCGATGGCGATCCGCAACGGCTACGCGGACCGGATGCGCGACGCGGCGTCCGGGCTGCGCGCCGGACGGAGCTACCAGTTCGACGACATCGTCGAGCCCGCGGAGACCCGCGCGACCATCGGCGCGATGCTCGGGCGCATCCCGCGGCAGCGCGCGGCCACGAAGAAACACGCCATCGATCCGCGCTGATGAAGGCGGACGACATCCAGGCACTGCGGGAGGCCCGCGCCGGACTGCGGGACGCGGCGCGGCCGGACATCGTCACCCGCGTACACGGCACGGGGAAACTCACGGCGCGGGAGCGTGTCCGGCTGCTGCTGGATGCCGACTCGGAAGTGGAGTACGGGAGCATCGCGGCACGTACGGCGGAAGGGGAGTGGGTGCCGGAAGCCGGGGGCGTGGACTTCGTCGGGACCGTCGACGGCCGTCCCGTCATCGCATCGTCGACGGACTACACCGACCACGGCGGCGGTTACGGCGCGGGGCGGCTGGGACGGCTCTTCGCACTCGCATACGAACAGCGCTGGCCGCTGGTGCTGTTCGTCGACGGCGGAGGCAGCCGCGCGCGGCATCCGCGGGCGGGGCTCGGACACGTCGAAACCAGCGGATCGATCGGACGGTTCTCCTTCCTGGACGGCATACCGGAACTGTCGGGATGGACGCCGATCGTGGCGGTCGTCTCGGGACCCTCCTTCGCGGGTCACGCGAGCCTCGCGGGATTCTCGGACTTCCTCATCAGTACGCCGGGCTCCTCCATCGGGATGGGCGGTCCGCCGATGGTGGAAGCCGCGCTCGGCCACCGGCTGACGCCGAACGAA
This sequence comes from Gammaproteobacteria bacterium, assembly GCA_028821035.1. Lineage (GTDB taxonomy): Bacteria > Pseudomonadota > Gammaproteobacteria > Pseudomonadales > Azotimanducaceae > VXNE01. The sequence goes on from JAPPHP010000361.1 coordinate 5,095, forward strand.
CTGGCCGGTTCCGAGATGCACGAACGCGCCGGCGGCATCGACCTGCTCGTTCCCGACGAGCCCTCGGCCGTCGCCGCGGCGAAGCGTTTTCTCTCCTTCTACGACAACGATCGGGAAGAGGCGGCCCCTCCGGATATCGACCTCGACGCGCTGGCGCCTGACGCCGACGGGCCCTACGACATGCGGGAGATCGTCCGGGCGCTGTGTGACGCCAACAGCGTCTTCGAGCTACGCCCTCGGTTCGCCCCCGCGCTCCTGACCTGCCTTGCGCGCATCGGCGGCCGCAGCGTCGGCGTCTTGGCGAACCAGCCCCTCGTCGACGACGGCGCGATCGACCACGGGGCGGCCACGAAGATCGCGCGCTTCGTCGAACTCTGCAACACGTACGAGTATCCCATGCTGGCGCTCATCGACACGCCCGGCTGCGTCGCCGAGCGGCACGTCAAGGGTCGGGAACCGGAAGTTGAGCCGGGTCTGACGCGCTGGCACGCACGGCCGCTGATCGCGCACCAGCAGCGCACCGTTCCGCTCGTCAGCGTGCACGTCCGTCGGGGCCGCGGGCTGGGCGCCGCCCTGATGACCGGTGTGTCCAGCACCCGGGGGGTGCCGGCGCTGCGGCTCGGATGGCCGGGCGTGGAGATCGGGAGGCGGGACGGATACTCGGCCGTGGTCGATCACAATGCCTTCGA
>JAPPHP010000413.1 GCA_028821035.1 Gammaproteobacteria bacterium
TTCGCGGGTCAAGGCGACGAGCAGGAGTCCGCTGGTGCCCTTGTCGATGCGGTGAACGAGCCGCGGGTGCGGATAGCGCGCCTTCAGGGCGTCCCAGAGACACGGTGCGCCCGTGCGGTCGGCGAGGACCGAGACGCCGCTGGCCTTGTCGAGGACGACGAGCCGGGCGTCCTCGTGGACGATGTCGAACAACGGCTTACGGCACCGCGAGCCGATCCGCGATCGACAACATCGCCGTTGCCAACCGCGCCGTCTTGGCGACTTCCGTGGTCGGCCAGCGGTCGTCCGGGTGATGGAACCACGGGTTCGTGCCGAGGTAGGAGACGTACCGGCCGCCGGGGTCGTGGATGTCGCGCGCCTCGTCGAGATCGGTGTCCATGTCGCGGACCCTACCCCAACCGCGGGTCGGACGCCTACACGCGGTGCGGGTGTCCACGAACTGCTTGCCGTCTGTGTCCGAGACCGGACGTCCAGACCGTCGACCGTTCGAAACGGCCTTGACGTCTGTCCCCAAACCCCGCCCGGAAGCTAGCCCACGACTCCCGCCTCGCGCATGACGGCGACATCCTCGATCCCGAGTTCCGCGAGGACCTCTTCGGTGTGCTCCCCGAGCATAGGTGCGGGCGCCCCGGGGTCCAGCGCGTGCTCGTCGAAACGCGCCGCCGGGCGCGCCTCCCACGCGGCGCCGCCGTGCGGGTGCTCGATGCGGCGGATCGTCCCGTTCTGAACGACCTGGGGGTCCTCGAACACGTCCGTGACCTTGTTCACCGGCGCTGTCGGGACCTGCTCCGCGTCCAGCTTCGCCAACCATTCCGCCGTGGTTCCGGTCCGCAGTACGGCGCGTATCTCGTCGAACGCTTCTCCGATATGCGCCACGCGAGAGGACACGTCCTTGTAGCGTTCGTCCGTGATCAGCTCGGGCCGTCCCGCCGCCCGGGCGAACCCGCGCCACTCGTCGTCCGAGGCCACGAACGCCACCATGTGGCCGTCCGTGGTCTCGAAGGCCTGGTCATACACTTCCATCGGGAGGGGATCGGAGACGCCCTCGCCGATCAGGGTGTGGTTCAGGAATCCGTCCGGCCACATCCAGACGACGGTGACGTCCAGCATCGCCAGCCGGACGTGGTCGCCCTGGCCCGTTCTTTCGCGGCCCAGCAGCGCGGCCGTGATCGCCTGCGCGGCCGTGACCGCGGTCAGCTTGTCCGGCAGGATCGTCTTCATGAACCGCGGCGACTCCAGGCCGCCCTGCATGTCCATGACGCCCGCCAGCGCCTGGATCACGGGGTCGTACACGCGCTTGTGCACGTACGGGCCGGACTCGCCGAAGCCGCTGATGGAGACGTAGACGATGTCGGACTTGAGCGCGCGTACGCGGTCCTCGCCGAGACCCATGCGCTCCGCGGCGCCCGGGCGAAAGTTCTGCACGAACACGTCCGCCGTCTCGATCAGCCCCTCGAGGATCGCCATGCCGCGCTCCTGCTTGAGGTCGAGCGCGATGGACCGCTTGCCCCGGTTGTTCGTGAGGAACGCGGCGCTCATGCCGCCCCGCGCCGGACCCGCGTGGCGCATGAGGTCGCCGCCGAGGGTCTCCACCTTGATGACGTCCGCGCCCTGGTCGCAAAGCAACTGGGTGGCATACGGACCGGACACCATGGAAGTGAGGTCGACGATGCGGTAGGGACTCAGGGGGCCGGCCATGGACACTCCGATCCGGGGGGATGTACGTTAGTATCTTCGTGTCCCCAACCACTGGCAACGCAATGGATATCTCCGACTACGGCACTTCTCCCAACGTCGACCCCCTGGTGAAGGAACTCGACGAGTACGGGCTGACCAAGCACGTCGTCGAACTCGAGGCCTACGGGATGACCGTGGTGCCGCCGGAGAAGATGGGCGTCGACGAGGACTTCGCCGAGCGATTGCGCAACGCCATCCTGCGTGCGTGCGAGAAGCGCAACGGCTTGAAGATCGACGACTACCGGACCGCTTCGATCCCCCAGGAGCAGGTCAAGCACTCCTGGCTCCTGATGGAAGAGGACGAGGTGTTCGTCGAGGCGGCCACCAACCCGCGCATGCTGGCGCTCGTGCACTGGCTCCTCGGCAACAGCGCGATCCTCTCGGGCCACACCTGGATCATCAAGCCGCAGGCCAACGGCAGCAACGGCGACAACGACCGCCAGCAGCTCCGCCTGCACAGCGACTCCCACGGCATCCCGCCGGGCGGCGGGAGCATCGCCCACGTCGCCAACGCGTCGTGGCTCTGCACGGACTACGCGGGCGCCGAGGACGGCCCCACGATCTTCGTGCCCGGCAGCCACCGTTTCGGGCGCGCGACCCTGCCCCACGAGGAGGACATCGAGAGCACGCCCTTCCAGACCGTGCCGCTCATCGGCAAGGCCGGCTCCCTGGCCCTTTGGAACGGGGCGACGTGGCACGCCTCCGTGCCGCGTACCAATCCCGGCCTCCGGGTGACCCTGGTGCAGGTGTACATGCGCCGCTACATGCAGCGCATCACGATGTGGGAGGACGACCTCTCTCCGCAGTTCGTGCAGAAGCACCCCGCCCTGCAGAAGGTGCTCGGCACGCACCTCTATCCCTTCAAGGAAGACCCGGACCACGAGAAGGAGGGCGACATGGTGAACACGGGCACGGACCCGTTCGCTTGATCACCGACGGGCGCCGGGACAAGGAGCACAAGGAGAAAGACACATGAACACTACCGCCAAAGTCGAATTCGCGAGCGCCGCCTGGGTGGACGCCGCCCGCGCGGTGCTCGAGGACCTGGTCGCCACCCATGGCGACGACAACCTGAAGTGCAGCGTCTGCGAGGTGTTCAGCAACGCCCCCGCCCACGTCGCGCCGTCGGGCACCGCGGCCTGGCACTTCTACCTCGACGGCAAGTCGGTGACCGTCGGCGTCGGGGAGCGCGACGACGTCGACCTGCGCCTCGGCGGCGACTACGAAGCAGCCCTACCCGGGGCCCGCACGGTGTACACCCCGGAGTATCTCGCCGAGCGCGAGAAGCAGGCACCGGACCCCGACGCGCCGCAGGCGGACATCCAGGGCGACATGAGCATCCTGCCGCCCTGGATCGTCGAACTGCACAACCGGCTGGCGCCGATCACGGCGTAGGGGCGACCCAACCGCGGGGCGGGATGACTCTCCGCCCCGCGCGGCCCGGTGACGGGTTCTCCGCTCGCCCGGCAGCGGTGCGTTTCAGCGCGACGGAAACATCGCCCAAATCATTCGCGAAACCCAGCTTCGGCAGCGCGCATCCCCGCCACGGAACATCGCCCTATTCATTTTTCGGCCAGTCCGGGCACCGGCGAGGGCGTCCTCCCCAACGGAACATCGCCCCTTTCAAAGTTCGCCGATCCGACCCAGCCCACCGGCCCTGCTCGTGGGCGCGCTTCCGTCGGCCGGCCCTGGCCGAGGCCGCATCCGCGGAGAGCCGGGGCCGCGATAGATAAGGGCGATGTTCGGGTGGAGGCGGAGCGCGCGTAGATTCGCGTCGTCAGGCGCATGCCGACGGGATGCGGCGGAGGCATGGTCGATGGGGCCGAGGCGCCGCCGGGCGTCTCGCGGCGGCACCGCGGCCGTGCGCGGAGCCGCCGATCGTCAGTTCAGGACGTGCGAGGCGTTCCTACCGTACTTCGAGCAGCTCCACCTCGAAGACGAGGGTGGCCCCAGGGCCGATCACGCCCCCCGCGCCGCGGTCGCCGTAGGCGAGTTCCGGCGGCAGGTAGAGCCGCCACTTGTCGCCCACCTGCATGAGCTGCAGCGCCTCCGTCCAGCCGGCGATGACGCCATTGACCGGGAAGGACGCCGGCTGACCGCGCCGCACGGAACTGTCGAACACCGTCCCGTCGATGAGGGTGCCGTGGTAGTGGGTGGTCACCATGCTCGTGGGGCCGGGCGTCGCGCCGTCGCCCTCGGCGAGGACCTCGTACTGCAAGCCGGAGGGAAGGGTCACGACCCCTTCGCGTTGTCCGTTCTGCTCAAGGAACGCCGCACCGTCGGTGGGAGTAGCCATTACGGGATCCTCCGGGGCCGGGTCGGCCACGTCGGAAGGCTCGGCCGGCTCGGGCTCGGGACGATCCGCGCACCCGGCGACAAGGGCGCCGAGGGAGCAGGCGAACAGGAACGGGACGACACGGTACATGGCATGCTTTCACCGAGGGGGGAGGAAACCGGCATTGTATGCCACGCGCCCGCGGGGCGGCCGCGGCGGTCCGCTACCCGGCGTCGGCGGCCGTGTCCCGCGCGGACCGGCTCTCGAGTTCCTTCCGCACGAGCCGGTCGGCGACCTCGAGGGCCTGCTTGCGCCCGATGTCCATGTTGATGACGTACTTGCCGGCGACGGTGAGCGACGGGACGCTCACCAGCGACGCATCGCGAAACGCCTGGTCGTTCTCGGCGACGGTCCGCGCCACGCGCGGCGAACGGACCGCCGTCAGGAAACGCTCGCGGTCGATGCCGAAGCCGTCGACGTAGTCGGCGAGCGCCTCCGCCGTGGGGAACTGGCGGTTACGGTCATGCAGCGCGCGGAAGATCCGCTCGTGGTTGTCCTCGAGCGCCCCCTCCTGGTCCAGCGCGACGTGCGCGCGGGCGAGGAGTGCTACGCCGGGGCTGAACGCCACGTGTGCGCGGCGAAAGCGCACGCCCTCCGGCAGCGACGAACTCCAGTCCTCGATCAGAGGGTCGAAGCTCCGGCAGTGCACGCAGGCGTAGGAAAAGTACTCGACGACTTCCAGCGCGCGCGAAGCCCCCTCCGGCGGAGTGATCTCGCGATAGTGCTCGCCTTCCGCGGGCTCCCCGCCGACGTCCGCGCCGATGCCGTAGAAGAGCCCCGCGCCGCCCAGCGCGACGACGAACACGCCGATGGCGGCGAGGATTCCGATGCGGATCCGCCGCAGCCGCTCGGCCTGTTTGGCGCGGTGCCTGGTGCGTCTGTCGGCCACGGCGCGCAGTGTGTCACAATTGCCCGGATGAGCGAACAGTACGTCCTCTACCAGCAGGGCTGGTGCTTCTTCTGCCGCCGCGTCAAGGCGTTCCTGGCGGACGCCGGCATCGACATCCCGATGCGCGACACCATGGTCGACCGCGAGGCCGACCGGGAGCTGCGCGAGGGCGGCGGACGTGGGACGGTGCCGTGCCTGAAGATCACTTCGGAGGACGGCGAGGTGCGGTGGCTGTACGAGTCGCGGGACATCATCGGCTATCTGGAGGAGCACGCCGCGTAACGATGCCCAACCCCGTTGGCGGAGCCGGGTGACCCCTCGGCCCGGGACGCGCAGGCTTTCCCGACCCTACCCGTAAAACCCCAAACTCCAGCCGCGTCAACAGATCGTCCACCTCGCGCGCCCCCGCGTCGGTATCCAGCAGGGATAACGGGGCTCGTCCGGGGAGCGATGGGTTGGGCGTGGCGAGCCATTCGACCGCGTCTTGCTCGTTGTCGAAAACCGACTCGGCATGCTCCAGCGCCTTCGCGGTCCTCGTCGCAACCTTCGATCCCTGGACCCCGTGATGAGAACTCGCTCCGCGCACGTCCACTCCCGCAGCAATCGGCGACTCGACGGCCACAGGACGCCTCTCAGGCTCAGGGACCGTCGACGGCTTACGTGATGTAGCCCCTGCGGCGCGCATGGCCCATGCCGCCGGCAGCCCCATCTGATAGCCTTCCCCGCTTTCCCCGGAAGGCACCCACATGAAACTCGGTCTGCTCGGCGGCTACAGCGGCCGCAAGATCTCCATTCCCATC
>JAPPHP010000077.1 GCA_028821035.1 Gammaproteobacteria bacterium
TGCGCGACTGCAGCGTGCAGCGCGACAAGCAGAAGGTCATCGAGGAGTCCGGCTCGACGGCCCTGCCCGAGCCGCTCGTCAAGGAAGTGATGAAGCACACCGCGGCGATCGCGTGCGAGGTGGACTACGTCGGCGCCGGTACGGTCGAGTTCATCTACGACATGGAGGCCGGCGAGGTCTACTTCATGGAGATGAACACGCGCCTGCAGGTCGAGCATCCCGTGACCGAGCAGGTCTCCGGGGTCGACATCGTGGGCGAGCAGTTCCGCATCGCCGGCGGCGAGACGATCGACGAACTCGAGATCGGCCGCGACGGCTATGCCATCGAGGCCCGCATCAATGCGGAGCGGGTGACGGCGGGAGCGTCCGGGGCGCTGCAGTTCCATCCGAGTCCGGGGGTCATCACGACCTGCGAGCTGCCGGAGGCCGAGCACATCGACGTCATCAGCATGGCGGGGGAGGGCAAGTTCGTCTCCCCGTACTACGACAGCATGATCGCGCAGGTGATCGCGCGCGGCGGCGACCGCGATGAGGCGGCCGACCGCCTGGCGGCGTATCTCGACGACGTGCGGATCGGCGGCATCGCCACCAACGTGCCCCTCGTCAAGCGCGTCCTGCGCGACCCGGTGTTCCGGGCCGGGGATTACGACACGGGATACCTGCCCCGGTTCCTCGAGCGCACCGACGCCGCCTCCATGATCGAGGAGATCGAGGCGGCGGCCGGAGACGACGCGCGCGGCATCGGCCGGGACGCGATCGCCATCGAGGGCAGCGACGAGCTGCGCGTGCTATCGCCCTCGACCGGCATCTTTTACTCGGCGCCGTCTCCCGCGGAAGCGGACTTCGTGGAGGTGGGCCAGCGGCTGGGTCTCGACGACATGCTCTGCCAGCTCGAGGCGTTCAAGATCTTCTCGCCGTTGCGGCTGCGCGACTTCAACACCTCGGAGGACGACCTGTACGCCGACGGCGCCTACGTCGTGGCCCGCATCAACGTCTCGAGCGGCCAGCAGGTGAACGCCGGCGACCTGCTGTTCGTGGTCCGCCCGATCGACTGAGCGGAAACCCCGAACGCGCCGATCAGCCGAAGGTGTCGAGCGCCCCGCGCACCACGCACACGGCCCCGAGGGTGAGGATCACGTAGCCGCTGATCTGGCGGAAGCGGTCGTCGCGCAGGCGGGCCAGGAGGCGCGTTCCGATCCGTGCGCCGCCGACGGCGACCAGGCAGGCCAGCGCGAGCAGCCAGCCCGGCACTTCCACGGCTCCCCCGGCGCCTCCCACCAGGAACGCGTAGTACCCGACCTTCGCCAGGTGCCCGAGCGTCTGCGTGAAGGCCTTGCTCGCGACGACTTCGAAGCGGTCGAGGGAGGAGTGCAGGTAGAAGGCGTCGAGCAGCGGTCCGGAGGCGCCGGCGAAGAGTTGCGCCGCGGTCACCGTGACGCCGCACGCGAAGGCCGTCACCGGCCGCGTGACATCGAGCGCCACCGAACGAGGAGTCATGCGGGCCAGCCAGGGGAAGGCGCCGATCAGCATCAGGACCACCCCGGGCTCCGGCACCAGGGTCGCCGCGGCGAACGCCGCCACGACCACGGCCGCGCCCGCGGCGTAGGGTGGGACGATCTTCCACTGGATGTGCTTGCGCAGGAAGAAACAGCGCGCGCCGTTGGAGGCGGCCTGCACCGCGCCGTGCACGATCATCGCGGTGGAGACGGGCAGCACCAGTACCAGCACGCCCATGAGGATCAGGCCCCCGGCCATGCCCAGCACGCCGGACAGGATCGCCGTACCGAGCACGGCGGCCAGGATGACCGTCCAGACCATCATCGATCTGCCGGGCGCCGGGGCCCTGCCCGCTCATGGATGTTCTCCTTGTCAGAAGGAGAACCGGCCAACGATTTCTCCTTCTCAAAAGGAGAAATGGCGCAAGGGGCCGAAAAGCGGAGTGTGTCGCATGAACCCGGTATGATTCTTGCTCGCTGGGAATGATTGTGCAGGCCTACATGATCGAGAATCTCGAAACGCTCGTCACCCTCTCCAAGACGGGCACGATGATGGAGACGGCCACGGTGCTGAAAGTCTCGCAGAGCGCCGTCTCCAAGCGGATCGCCGCCCTCGAACGCTACTACGACCGCAAGCTCATCGAGCGGGACGGGCGCCGCGTCGCGTTGACGCATCATGGTACGCGCCTCGTGGAGCGGGTCACGCCGCTCATCTCGGAGGTACGCAGCGTCTTCCTGGAAGACAACGCGTTGCGCAAGGGGAAGCTGATCCTCGGCGTGTCGGAAGCGATCCTCTCGAGCTGGGGCCCGAGCCTGTTTGCCCGGGTGCACGAGGGACTGCCCGAGGTCGAACTCGACTTCCACGCGCAACGCTCGCCGGTCGTCCTCGACCGCATCCGTTCCGGCGAGTACATGATCGGCATATGCACGGGTTCGGCCGATGCCGACACGGACCTGCAGAGCGAGGTGCTGAGACTCGAGCCGATGGTGATCGTGCCCTCCGGTCTCGCCGCCATCGACTTCGAGCCGGGTCAGCCGCTCGACGTCATCACGATCGAGTCGCGGTCCGGCGCGTGGGCGTCCATCGAAGACGATCTGCGTCGGCTGCGCCTGCGGCGGAGTGCGTCGCTGGAGTCGTTCTTCGCGGCGGCCCAGATGGCGCTTGCGGGGTTCGGCCACGCGCTCGTGCCGGCGGGTGTTGCCCAGACCCTCGCCATTGGCCGGGACACCTTGATTCCGTTGGGCGCCGAGGGCCTCAACCGGCCCGTGCGGTTCGTCGCGCGCAAGTCGATGTTCTCGCGGCCCCTCGTGCAGAGCTTCTACCGGGAGGTGCTGGCGCAGGCGCGGAACCTGTAACGGCACCGGCGGGCGCCGCGGTTTACAGCCCGTACAGCTCCGTGACGTTGCCGTGGGTGATTCGCTGGCGCTCGTCGTCCGGCACGCCTTCGAAGATCTCGTCGAGCACCTCCCGCGAACAGGGCCAGGTCGAGTCGACGTGGGGATAGTCGGAACCCCACATCAGGTTGTCGACGCCGATGATCTCCCGCGTGAGGATCGCCGGGCGGTCGTCCTCGATGGTGGCGTAGAACTGTCGGTGCCAGACCTCGTGCGGGCGCTCGCCGGTGAACGCCTCGGAGCGGAAACGGTGTTCGCGCTGCAAGCCCTGGTCGACCCGGTTCAGCCAGTAGGCGATCCAGCCGGCGTTGAACTCGCTCACGACGAACTTGAGGGTCGGATGGCGCTCCGCGACGCCGCGGCACATCAGTTCCACGAGCGTACGGGACACGGTGCTCGCCGTGTTGGCATAGTCGAACACGGAATCCCGGTTGGGGTGCTTCTCGCGGTACTCGCGGGGCAGATGGGAGTTCGTGCCGACGTGCATGGAGAGCGGGAAGGCGGCTTCCTCCGCCATCGACCAGATCGGCTCATAGACCGCGTCGAAGTAGGGCGTCTCGGCCGGGGACGTGCAGGGGATGCAGCCGCCCCTGTAGCCCATGGCGATGACGCGCTCAAGTTCGGCGGCGGCCGCCTCCGGATCCTGTACCGGGATCGCCGCCAGGCCGTGCAGGCGCCCGTTCGCGGCGGACGCGTAGTCGTGCAGCCAGTCGTTGTAGTTGCGCTGGCAGGCGACGAGCAGGTCGGTGTTCTCGAAGGAGAACATGCCGAAGAAGCCGGGATAGAGGAACTCGGCGGCGACGCCGTCGATGTCCTGCTCTGCGCCGCGGCGTGCCCCGTCGCGGATGCCCGGGCTCAGGCCTTCGTAACCCTTGGCGAGGAGCTTCTTCGCTTCCGCATCCGTCAAGTCGTCCACCTCGGGCTTGTGGCCGCTGCGGCGCTCGATCTCGATGCCGTTGCGGGTCCGCATGCCCGCCCAGCCCATGCGCTTGCGCACGCCGCGGGGGCCGAGGGCCGGGATGACGATGGCGTCGTCGTCCGTCCCGGCGTTGATCACCCGGGGCGCGTCGTCGCCAAACCGTTCCGGGAGGCCGAGGAAGACATCCTCGGCCTCCATGACATGCGAATCCGCCGAAATCGGGTCCATGCTCTTCTCCGTCTCCTCGTGCCGGCCGGGGACTTTGGCGCATTCCCCGCCGAGGCTCAAGGCCGGCCCGCCGCCCGGCGCGTCAACCGAGGTACATGCCCCCGCCGCCGGGCGCCCATTCCGGATCGACCCGGACGTGGACTACCGACGGAGCGTCCGCGGCCAGGGCGCGCTCCAGGGCGGGCCGGATCTCTTCGGGTCGGTCGACGGCCTCCGCGTGGCCGTCCACCATCTCGGCGATCTTCTCGTACTTCGCGGGCAGCATGGCGCCGGCCGTCAGGTCGCCGTCGAAACTGCGGTGGGCCATGCGGTGGCCCGTGACGCCCTGGTTGTTGAGCACGACGCACACGATGTTGGCGCCGACGCGCTTCGCCGTCTCGATGTCGTTGAACGCGGCGCCGAACGCGTAGTCGCCGCAGAAGAGCACGGCCGGGGCGTCCGGGCGGGCCAGCTTCGCACCGATCGCGTAAGGGACGCCGGTACCCATGCAGCCGGTCGTGCCGGCGTTCAGCCGCGTGCGCATGCCGAAGCTCGGGAGCATCGTGCGCGCGACGGCCATCGTCACTTCGCCCTCGGCCACGATCGAGGCGTCGCGCGGCAGGACGCTGCGCACTTCCTCGGCCACCCGCGGCGGGTGGATGGGGACGGCCGTCGGGTCGAACTGCTGGCGCATCCGGGCCTCGTTCCGGTCCCTTGCCTGGGCGAGCGTGTCGAGCCACGTGCCGTCGGCGCTTGCGAGGCCGCGTCCCTCGAGCGCGGCATCGAGGGCCTCCGCGGCCGCCCCGGCGTCCGCGACGATGCCGAGGGCGAGGTCGGCGCCCGAGTAGAACTCTTCCTCCACGAGGTCGACCTGGGCCAACTGGACGCCGGGAGCGAGCCGCGCCGGCGAACCGCTCGCGAAGATCCAGTTGAAGCGTCCACCGAGCATCGCGATCACGTCGGCGCCCCGGAGAGCGGCGCCGCGCGCGGCGTTCATGAACGACGGCTGATCGTCGGGCAGCGTGCCGCGCGCCATCGGCGACGTGACGTAGGGAATGCCGCGGTCCACGAGCCGCTGGATCGCGGGACCGGCCTCGGACCATGCCGCGCCCTTGCCGAGGATCAGCAGCGGCCGTTCCGCGTCGGCGAGCATCGCGGCGAGGCGCTCGATCGCGTCCGGCGCCGGTTGGGGCTTGTCGATGCGGACGGGCACGTCCCGGTAACGCACCTTGGACTCGTCCACCTTGCCCTGGATCACGCTGTTCGGCAGGTCTAGGTACGTTCCTCCGGGCCGACCCGTCACGGACTGCCCGAGGGCCAAATGCAGCAGGTGCGGGATTTCGCGCGCCTGGTGCGCCTGGGCGAGCCACTTGACCGCCGGCCTGGCAAACGCCATCTGGTCGGCCTCCTGGAACGTCCCCAGTCCCGTAGCCGGCGCGTGGAACGAACCCCCGAGCACCGTGAGCGGCATGCCGCTCGTGGTCGCGACGTACAACGGCGTCACGGTGTTGGTCATCCCGGGACCGCTCCCCACGGCGACGACGCCGGGCCTGCGCTTGATGTACGCCCACGCGGAGGCCATGAAGCAGGCGTTCATTTCGTGGCGGCAGCCGATGAAACGGATCCCCTCGCGATGGGCCGCGCCCATGGCCTGGATCATCGGGCCGGCGATCACCCCGAACAGGGTGTCGACGCCGGCCCGCTTCAACTGGCGGGCGAGCAGTTCGTT
>JAPPHP010000272.1 GCA_028821035.1 Gammaproteobacteria bacterium
ACGGGATTCCGCCCGGGCAACGTCAACAGCCACATGCAGTTCAACGTGGACCAGTACGACGACCTTCTGATCCCGCGTTGCCAGGCCAACCCCGCCTGCAACCTCGCCGAACTGATCGAGGTGCGGGATCTCGCGATCGCGCGGCTCTTCTTCGACGGCGACAGCGTGGCGAACTACGAGGTGGGCCTCAAGACGACGCTGTTCGACGGCCGTGTCCGGATCATGTCGGCCGCCTACTACCTCGACTGGGAGGACATGATCATGGTCGAGAACGACCCGGTCATCGGGCAGACCAATCCGCTCAGCGTCTACAACACCAACAGCGGCGGCGCCGAGATTTCCGGGTTCGAGCTGGAGGTGATGGCCTTCCTCACGGAGCGTCTCAGCGTCCGCTTCGCGGGGGACCTGAACGAGAGTGAGGTCAAGACCGGACCCCTGTTCGAGAGCACTTCGGCGCAGATCACCTCGGGTGAGGGCAACGAGCTCCTGCAGGCGCCCGGCTACAGCGCTTCGCTCGCCGTGGACTACGTCTTCCCGATCATGACCAACTGGAACCTGACCCTGCATGCGGACCATGCCTGGGTGGACGGACACTTCACGGATGCGGGCAACACCAGGCCGGTTCCCAACTGGACGAAGGCCAACGCCAGCGTCACGGCGCGCAGCGACGACGGCAAGTGGCGGATCGCGCTGTTCGGGAGCAACATCACCGGCGAGGAGATCCTCCGCGACTGGCAGGGGTCCGGCACCTTCTTCTGGCACGCGCCGCGCCAGATCGGGCTGGAAGTCGGCTACAGCATGAGGTAAGGCCCCGACCGGCGTTCGCCGGGACCGACTGGAACCCGCGGCGGGGTGATCTCCGCCGCGGGTTTTTTCTTGGGCGCCACGTGCCTGGGAGCGGCCTCAGGGCGACCGCGACCACCTTGACAACCCGGGGACAGATCAACAGGCTAGCCGGCACCACAAGAAGACACCCGGCGCGGCGGCGACGGGCAGTGGCTCGGAGCGTCCGATTTGCGCGCCGGATGTCGGGAGGGGACATCTGTGCGCACTTTCCGTTTGGCCGCCCTGGCGGCGTTTCTCGTTGGATTGGCCGCACCCGCGCTGGCCGAGGACGGGCAGCCGTCCGGCTCCGGAATCACCGAAGAGATCATCGTCACCGCGACCTATCGCGAGACGAACCTGATGGACACGGCACAGTCGATCAACGCCATTACCGACGACTTCGTCGAGGACGTGGGCGCCCAGAGCATGGCGGACGTCTTCATGATGGTGCCGGGGCTCAACATGACCGGCAGCCGGGACGGCGACAACCGGTACTCCGTGCGGGGCCTCACCTCGCAGACCGGGCAGACGGGCTATTACCTGGTCGGCGCCTCGGTGGGCGTCTATCTGGACGGTACGCCGGTCACGGCGGCACTGGGGCCGGACAACCAGGTCAGCGGCAACCTGTTCGACCTCGAGCGGGTAGAGGTGCTGAAGGGTCCGCAGGGCACGCTGTTCGGGGAAGGCTCCCAGGGCGGCACCATCCGCTACCTCTACAAGCAGCCTGACCCCACGAAGCTCGACGCGGGCTTCAACATGAACTACTCCGAGATGGCCGAGTCGAAGGACTCGTCGAACCGTCTGGACGCCATGGTGAACGTCCCGTTCGGCGACGGCTGGGCGCTCCGTCTCGCGGGCTGGCGCTCGGAGACTGGCGGGTGGATCGAGAACACCGAACCCTACGAGGAAGACTACAACGACGGCGAAACCACCGGTGGCCGCGCCGTGCTGAGGTACGAAGGGGACCGGTACGCTTTCACCGGGAGCTACTACCGGAACGAACAGGCGACCACGGGCGGCTCCGCGACCGTCGGGCCGTACACCGCGCGCACCTTCCGAATACCCGGTCTGCCTCCGGAGAGCAGCGACACGCTCGACATCTACAGCTTCATCGTAGAGGTGGACTTCGCCTGGGCGAACTTCGAGTCCCTGACTTCGTTCGTGGATCGCAGCATCGAAGCCACCTACGAGTTCTCGCTCGAGTCGAGAGACGGACTGGACTTCTTCTACGGAGGCGCCAGCCAGGCGCAGGACCATCCGAAGTGTCACACCCAGCCGCTCTGCTACGCGTATCCGGGCGGCTACCCGGGGTTCTTCAACCTGGGGGATCCGAACAGCACCATCCCTGACGGCAACAACCTCATCGGCCTGGTGGGCTTCATCGATTCCTACAGCGAGCGCTGGGTGCAGGAGTTCCGCCTCGTTTCGCCGGGCGACCGTCGGCTGCGCTGGACGGTGGGGGCCTTCTGGAAGGACAGCGAAGACCACAGCCAGTCCCAGCAGGAGGGCCTGTACTTCCCGGGACGCTACGAGACGTACGGTCGCCTGCTGGACACGCTGCTCATGGTGCCGGCCAACACGCACACGGACACGCTGGAGGAGTACGCGGTGTTCGGCGAGGTCACGTACGACCTCACCGACACCCTCGAGGCGACCGTCGGCGTGCGCGTGTCGTCCCTCGAGCAGTACTTCTCCAACACGCTCTCCGGCACGGACGACTCGCCGGTCTCGCCGAAGTTCAACCTGTCCTGGCGTCCACGCAACGACATGCTGGTGTACTTCAACTACGCCACCGGTTTCCGGCCGGGCAACGTGAACAACCACATGGAGTTCAACGCGCGCCAGTACGACCTGAAGCTCATTCCGGCGCGCCTCGCCCTGGGCCTGGACGCCACGGACCTGTACGAGGGGAAGGCGCTCGCGTTGGCGCGGCGCTTCTTCGACGGCGATGAGGTCGCGAACTACGAACTCGGCTTCAAGAGCACGCTGTTCGATGGCCGGGTCCGCCTGATGGCTTCCGTGTACTACCTCGACTGGCAGGACATGATCGTGGTTGAGACCGACCCGGTGCTCGGCGATCAGGGCAACCAGCTCAACTTCTACAACACCAACAGCGGCGGAGCGGAGATTCAGGGCGTGGAACTGGAGATCCTGGCGTTCCTGACCGAGCGGCTCAGCATCCGCTTGGCCGGCGACGTGAACGACACCGCGGTCAAGGAGTCGCCGCTCTTCGCCCGGGGCTTCGAAGACGACAACGAGCTGATCTACGCCCCCAACCAAAGCGTGTCCATCGCGCTGGATTACGACATTCCACTGCGCAACGGCTGGATGGTCAGCCTGCACGCGGACCACTCGATCATCGACGAGCAGTTCACCAATACGGCGAACACGCGCATGATCCCGAAGTGGGACAAGACGAACGCCCGGATCACGGCGCGGCGCGACCAGTGGCGGGTTGCGCTCTATTCGACCAACCTCACCAACGAGGAGATCATCCGCAATCTGGAGGGCTCATCGACGTATTACTGGCATGCGCCGCGCCAGATCGGCATCGAAGTGGGCTACAGCATGCACTGATCCGGCGTACCGCCGGCGTCGAGTCGGGACCCTGGGCGGGTGACCCTGGCGGGTCGCCCCGGTCGGCGTCGAACGGACCCGCGCCGTCAGAAGATCCCCGCCTCGAGCCCGATCGCCAGCGCCATGCCAAGCTCCTGGCACTGCGCGAGGTGTTCGTCCGTGGGCGCACCCTTCGCGATGATCGGCTCCTGCACTTCGTTGAACGGATAGCCGTTGGCGATGCGGTGAATGGCGCGCACCGCCCCCGTTCCGTCGTTGCCCGCGCTGATGAAGATGGCGTACGGCAGCGCCTGGATCTTGCCTTCCACGGGGTAGAACGTCCGGTCCAGGAAGTCCTTCATCCCGCCTGACATGTAGCCGAAGTTCTCCGGCGTGCCGAGCAGGAGCGCGTCCGCCCACAGCAGGTCTTCCGGACCGGCGTCGGCCGCCTTCAGCACGCGTACCTCGACCCCCGTGACCTCGTCGTCGGTCGCGCCGAGCCGCGCGGCTTCGGCCATGCGCCCCGTGTTGCCGGACTGCGTGTGGTAGACGATGAGGAGGTGTCTTGCGCTCACCTGCCTGGGCGTGCCGTTCCCGGAAGCGACGGACCATAGCACCCGGGCGTGCGCGGGTGGCGATTCCATTCGCACCTCCGGACGGATGCCTGTTAGAGTACGCGGTGAACCCAAGGGGTGGCGTGAGTGCCTGAGACGCGGACGCGGTCCGCGGACCCTTTGAACCTGATCCGGATAATGCCGGCGGAGGGATAGGGCCATCGACGCATCTCCCTCCGTCGCGCTGGGCTTCGTCATGTGGTCCGTCACGTGGGAGGACGAGATGCTGAGATTCGCCGTACTCACCCTGGCCGTCGGAACCGCCGCCGGTTCGCCCGTACTCGCCGCGGACGACGCGTCGCCCGGCGAAGACACGCCCGTCCTCGAGGAAATCGTGGTCCGCGCCACCTTCCGCGGTGACGACCTGTCCCGGGTGCCTTCGAGCATCGCCGTCGTTCCGGCGGAGGCGATCGCGCGGCGGGGCGCGACGCATCTCGAGGAGATCCTCGACATGATGCCCAACGTCAACTACGCGAAGGGCGCGTCCCGGGCCCGGTTCCTGCAGATCCGGGGCATTGGCGAGCGGGGGCAGTTCAGCGAGCCGCTCAATTCGTCCGTCGGACTGGTGGTCGACGGCGTCGACCTGTCCGGCATCGGCACCGTGGCGACGCTGTTCGATGTCGAGCAGGTGGAAGTGCTGCGCGGGCCGCAGGGGACGCGCTATGGCGCGAACGCGCTGGCGGGGCTGGTCAACGTCGTGACGCGGCAGCCGACGGACACCTTCGAAGGCCGGGTGGAACTGTCCGGCGGCAACTACGGAGCGCTCGGGGCCGGCGCGGTGGTGTCGGGGCCGTTGGGCGACGGCGTACGGGGCCGGCTGGCGGCGCGTGCCGACCGGGCGGACGGCTTCATCGAGAACGACTACCTGAACGCCGACGACACCGACAACATCGACGAGACCACCGTGCGCGGCAGGCTGTCCTGGGACGCGGACGCATCGACGGTGATCGACGTGTCCGCCGGGTACGTCGACGCCGACAACGGCTACGACGCCTTCTCGCTCGACAACGTCCGCACCACGCTGGCGGACGAGCCCGGCCACGATCGCCAGCGGACGGTCTACGGGTCGGGTGCGGTGGCGTGGTCGGGCAACCCGGCATTCACGGTGCAGGCCCACCTCGGCATGGCGGAGTCGGACATCGCGTACGGCTACGATGCGGACTGGGTGTTCGTGGGCTTCCACCCCTGGGGCTACTCGGGCACCGACGAGTACCTGCGCGACCGGAGCACGGTGACCGCGGAGGTGCGCGTGACGTCGCAGGAGGCCGGCCGGCTGTTCGGCGGCTCGACGGCATGGACCGTCGGGGCGTACGCGATGCGCCAGGACGTGGAGTTGACGCGGCGCTCGACCTTCATCGACGCCGACTTCGAGAGCGACTACGGGATCGACCGCGAGGCGCTGTTCGGACAGACGGAAACCGCCCTCGGCGCCCGGTCCACGCTGACGTTTGGACTGCGCCTTGAGCGGCACTCCGCGTCCTACGACGACAGCGCGGGGGTGCGCGCCGGGCCCGACGACAGCCTGGTCGGCGGCCGCGTGGCCCTCGACCGCACCCTCGGCGCCGGCGTGGTCGCCTACGGTTCCGTATCGCGTGGCTACAAGGCGGGGGGCTTCAACATCGACGGGAGCCTGCCCCCGCACCTGCGCTCCTACGATCCCGAGATCCTATGGAACTACGAGGCGGGACTGAAGTCCGGCGCGCTCGACGGACGCCTGCGCGTGCGGGGCGCCGTCTTCCACATGCGGCG
>JAPPHP010000170.1 GCA_028821035.1 Gammaproteobacteria bacterium
GACAAGTTCTTGTCGGGCTCGGAGGCGGCTTCCACGAGTTCGCGGACACGCGGACCTACCGCCGCGTCCAGATCGGCTGCCTTCAACGTCGTATCCTCGATGACGTCATGCAGGAGCCCGGCCGCCACGGTCTCGTCGTCGTAGCCGTAGCCTGACAGCGTCGCTGCGACGGCGAGCGGATGCTCGATGTAGGGCGTGACGCCATCCTTGCGCGTTTGCCCCGTGTGCGCGCGTCGCGCCAGCTCCCGGGCGGTGTCGATAAGGTCCATGTCGCTTCCGTCTCCTTACTCCTGCTGCTCGCTCCCAGCCTGCGGGGTGCTTGCTCGTCTCCTGATTGCCGCCAGCACCTGGACCGTCGCCATCGTGTCTCTCTCGCAGTAGGCGCGCAGATCTTTGAAGGTGGTCTGGCGCTCAGCCTCGTCATCAGTAGCAAGCGCCCTCATGTACCTGACCGACGCGAGTTGTCCGTCGGTGATGGCCAGGTCCTCGTAGTCCGTGTCCGTGAGGGCCGGAAGCACGCTCTTCAACGAGTACGAGCCACGAAACTCGGGGTGGTAGTAGTGCCGGCGGATGATCGCGTGCAGATCGACGAGCCGGTGCAGGATCCGCTGAAGTGCCTCGGCCCTGCGGGGTACCGCATGCATCAGTCCGCGAACGACTTGGTGCTCGAACTTCGAGTAGACGCAGATTGACCCGCGTGTTCCTAGGGCCTGGATCAAGCGTTCGGTCAGCATCGGGCGCGGGTCGTCCGTGCCCTCGTGCAGATAGTCCTCGTGCTGGTGTGTCCCGACACCTTCCGTGTGGACCGAGAACAGAAACGGAATGCTCGCGTAGGGCCTGTTGCCGACGAACCTCGGTATGGCGGGCGCAAAGGTCTCGAAGTCGAGATGCCGAACCGGTTCTTCAAGCCTGGCCAGGCTGGCCTTGAAGTCGCCCCTCACGAGATCACGGCTCTCGGCGACTGCACGGCGAACGATGTGTTGTGTAGACGACAACGTAAAGTCGGGCGGGATGTCACGTACCTCGCTGATGCCCAGGGCGACCAGTTCATCGCGCCTCTTGGCGGAGAGCCTGGGCAGCTCATCGATACCGTGCTCGAACCGCGGCGCGTGCCGCGTACAGTGCCCGAGGTACGGACAGGTATAGGGCGTGTTGCAGTGGTCGCCGGGCGCGATGGCGGGGGCCTCCGCGCGGGCGAGCATCCCCTTCATGTTGCCCACTTCCTTAGGTACCTGGCTCAGCAGGGCGGTCGCGGGTTCCAGCACGGAGTGCAGTCTGAACAGGGCGTGCGGGTCCGGTGGTTCTTCGGTGCGAACGAACCTGCTGTCCAGCGTGAGGACACAGGCGTCTTTAACGTCGAGACCGGCTCCTCTGAGTACCCAGAGCTGCACGGCCGTGTCCAGCAGAAAGACCTCCTTGACGCGCGTGGTGGACTTCACTTCCACCAAGCGCCAACCCCCCTCGAGTAACCGTTCGAGCACATCGGCGCGCACCACGACACCCTCGTGCTCGAAGGCTGCCTCGAAGAGTGCCGGAACTCGGTCGTCGCCGATCAGGCGCCGGGTCTCTTCAACCGCTTCGTCGAAGTGACGGTAGTCCTGCGCGATCAGCCGCCCCCCGGGATAGCGCGTGCACGCGAGCTGCCCGACTTCGTGACCAGTGTCGAAGATGAACTGCGAGACCTCGTCGACAACTGGCGCGAAGTCGCGCTGGTAGGTGTCGAACCAAAGGCGGAGGTGGCACTGCGAGCCGCTTATGTACCTGGACTTGGAGAGGCCGGGCGCAGTCCTGGGTTCCGTGAGTCCTGGAGGGCTCGTCTTCATCGGTACTCAGTCCTAACCGGCATCCGACGAAGAATGTGTCGCTTCCAGGTCACCACTCGCATACGCCGCACTCATCACGCCTGCATGCTCTCGAAACTCCTCCCGTAACGCCTCCGGCCCCAACACCTCCACAGCACCGCCGAAGCCAAGCAGCCACCATCTCAGGTCCGCCGTGTCCGCCACCGTGGCCTCCACCAGAACCCGCCCGTCGTCCTGCTCCGTGGTCCGGTGATCGGACGCCAACCGGCTCTCGGTGAGGTGCAGCGCCGCGTCCGCCGCAAAGAGCGCGCGCAGCCGGACCTTGTCGGTGCGGACAGGGTAGGAGAACCGAAGCTCCTCCTGGATATGCGCGGACAGCCGAAACCCGGGCGGGCTCTTGACGGAAGTCTCGAGTTCCACCGACTTCGCCATCCGGTGCAGGACGTAGTGCCGCACGTCTTCGTAGTCCCACGAGGTGGCGACCAGGTAGACAATGCCGTCCCGCAAGACGATGCCGAGCGGGTTCAGCACCATGCGTTCGCTGCGCCGCCCCGCCTTGCTCCGGTAGTCCACCTCCAACTGCCGGTTGTGCATCAGCGCCGAATACACCGTCTGCTGTACGTCGTCACGAATGTCCGGAGGCTTGAGGACTGGTCCCCGCCCCACGATGCGTGCCCTCTCCACCCACTTCCCGAGCGCCGTGTCCGCGATCACCTGATCCGCATGGAGGAAGTAGGGTTCGAGGCGACGTAGCGCAGCGGGTGGCATAAGCGGCTTCAGGTACTCGGACGCGAGGCGCAGCACGAACGCGGTGGACTGACCCATGGCCGGAATCTGGGTGAGCGCGTGGCGGTCGATCCAGTACCAGTAGTTCGCCCGGCCCCGCGTTTCGGAAGCGATGGGAAAGCGGCCTGACAGCATCTCCAGGCTGCGCTGGATGGAACGGACGGATACGTCGTACTCCGAATCCTCCTCCAGCAGCTCTTCGCGAATCTGCCGGGTGCTCTTCCTGCCGGGGTCGACGGGGATGGCCGCGAGCATCGCCAGATGACGGAGGACCGTATCGGTCGCCTTG
Source organism: Gammaproteobacteria bacterium (assembly GCA_028821035.1). Taxonomy (GTDB): domain Bacteria; phylum Pseudomonadota; class Gammaproteobacteria; order Pseudomonadales; family Azotimanducaceae; genus VXNE01. Next base: position 2,878 of record JAPPHP010000170.1, read on the forward strand.
CGCATCGGGCGATTGTACTGGTCGCTAGTGACGGCCAAGGCGCGGCATCCCCGGAACCCTCGTCCCCCGCGACTAGGGCGCACCGAACCCGATGGCGGCCCTGCGCCCCGGCTTCATGTCGCACTCCGCCCGCAGCATCTCGACCAAAGCGTCGCCATCGCCCAGTTGGCCCAGCACTTCCGCCTTGCGGCGCACGACCTCGAAGTCCCCCGGCGCAAGACAGTCCAACCCGTCGAGCTGGGACGGCGCTTCCGTGCCGAAGTAGGCCAGGAAGGCGGAGCGCGCGGACTGCGTCCCGAGGTACCCGAGCGTCACCTTGAACGTGAAACGCCGTAGCACGGCCTCGTCGAGCTTGTCCGCGTAGTTGGTCGTGCAGGCGAACGGCAGCGGGTGGCTCTCCATCCAGGTCAGCATCTCGTTCACCTGGCTGATCTCCCAGTTCCGCTGCGCTCCCCGGCGATCCGCCAGCAACGAGTCCGCTTCGTCGAACACGAGAAACGCCTCGTCGGCGCGCGCCTCGGCGAAGGCCTCGGCGATGTTCTTCTCGGTCTGGCCGACGTACATGCCGAGCAGGTCCGACGCCCGCCGCTGGATGACCTCCAGGTCCATTCGCTCGGCGAGGTAGCGGGCGTAGGCGCTCTTGCCCGTGCCGGGAGGCCCCTGCAGGCAGAGCGAGAAACGCCGCTCGCCGCGGTCGGCCAGGCGCGCCGCGACCTCGGTGAGGTCGATGTCGGCCGAGAGGAGCGTCGCATCGAATCGATGCGCGCCGCGAAACGCAGGTCGGTCGCAGCCGAGTACGCGAGAGAGACTCCGTACGCCCCGGCGCACCAGTTCGAAATCGCCGTCGGCCAATGCGGCAGCGGCCGTAGCGCCGGCGGCCACGCCCGGAGAGGCGTCGAACTCCCTGGCCAGCGCCAGTGTCTGGGCCGGCGTCGCCTCGATTCCATGGCTCGACAGTTGCCGCTGCCAGACCCTCGCGCGCACGTTCGTCGAAGGCTGTCGCATCTCCAGGGCGAAGGTCATCCGGCGGAGGATGGCCGGATCGATGTCTCCCGCGATATTCGTGGTCCAGAACGTCGGCGCCGGGGTTTCCTCGAGGAGGCGGTTCATGAACACCTTGGACTCACCTCCACGCCGGCCGCTGCCGAACAACGTCCACGGGAACGTCGATCCCGAGAGGAGATCCTCCATCTCGTCGAAGAGGAGCACGCCGCCCGAGTCCTCGCCGAGCAGGCACTGCGCGAGACGCAGCTCCGCCAGACGCTCCTGGCGGGACGGCTCGTTGCCCTTGTCGTCCGCCTCGCCGACACCGAACAGGTCGAGGCCGGCCTTGCTGGCAAGCACGCGGCAGAACTCGGTCTTGCCGGTACCGGGCGGTCCGTAGACCAGGACGTTCACGCCCCGGGCGCCGCGATCGACGGCGCCGCGGAGGATCCGCAACACGTCCTCCCGACTCTGTCCGAGGTGTTCGAAATCCGACCACTCGAGTTCGCTCGCGCCGCCCGCGCCGAGCAGGAACTGCCGCACGTCGATCTCCTCCGGGTCGGGAGCATCCAGGCGGCGCAGACGGCCGATTGCCTGGATGTCCTGGTCCTGGTCGATGGAGACCAGCCCGGTGCGTACCAGCGGCGCGTCTTCCGCGAAGCGGTCGGCAACGAGGTTGACGGACCTGCCCAGCACGCACGACAGTGCTCCGCCGCGGGCATTCATGGGCATCCGCGACCCGCCCATGTGCAGGAAGGCCGCGTCGATCAGGGACTCGACGACAGGCTGCGTGCCATAGCGCAACAGCACCTCCAGGAGATCCACGTCCAGCGACGACAGGCCGACGGTCTCCCCGAGGCGACGCAGGCGGCGGCCCATCACGTCAGGAGGCGCGTCCGATGCTGCGCGGCGCGCCTTGTCGACGAGTCTGCGCAGCTCCCGCCAGTTGGCGGGTGACTCCGAGGCGTTCGATGCGGCGACGGCGATCCGTTCGCCTGACCGGCCGCCACTGGCAAGGGGTGCTGCGTTGTCCGCCAACCACTCCAGCAGGTTTGCCGCTTGCGCGCGCTTACGGCGCAGGCGCCCGAGCATGTTGGCGAGATAGGAGAGGGCGAGATGGCGTTCGTGGCTGTTGAGCATGGGGTGTCCGGACCGCGACGAGATCGGCTACCGTACGATAGCTATACGACAAAAGTCGTCGCATAACGTGAGCGTGTAGCGTCTGTCCACCCATGGATCGAGCAGTTCCTCGCACCCGTCGATCTCTTCGTCTGACATGGCAAGCACGAGCTGCGCGTTGCGTTGCCCCGCCTGACGAAGTGCTGCCCGTCGAGGCTCGAGGTCGAGGCACGCGATCGGCGCATCGATCACGGCGAATGTCTCGATGCGGCTCACATCCATGAGGCCGAAGAGGAGAGCGATCGCCAGCGCGTGTCTCGCACTGCCGCCCAACTGCTCGTACGCGAGCCTGAATGAACCGTCCGACTCTGACATCACGAGCCGGAAATCCGTCGTGATCGATGCGCGGCTGGTACCAATATCCGCCGTGTGTCCTCCGATCATGTCGAGAAACAGCGCGTTCATGCGGTCGCTGACCCGCGTCAGAACGCGCGCGTCCAACCCGAAGGCCCGGAAGGCTGCCTCGACGGCGTGCGTGCCGGGTTCGGTGAAGGCGGCACAGCGCGTGTCGTTGAGGAACAGAATCTGCCGTCGGTCCTCGGGAAAGTGCGTCCGGATCAGGGATTCAGGGTCTTCGATCGGCACCGGACCCGCGGGAAGCAGGCTGAACAGTTCCACTGTCGTCGGACTGCGATCCCACTCGCCGTCCCATATCGACTCGGACGCTGAACGGACAAGCCTGTAAC
>JAPPHP010000438.1 GCA_028821035.1 Gammaproteobacteria bacterium
CGCCACGAAACCACTCAAAACGCCGCATTCTCGGGGTAAAGAAAAAAACCGAACCCCCCCATCCCCTACCATCCGTGGCTCTCAGAACAGCGCAACTCCCGGTCGCCGACGACCTGGAGCGCGTTTCGGCGTGGCTGGACGCACATCCCGAGTTGCTCGACGGGGTGGCGTCGGATCTCGGGGCCGAGGCGGGCGCCGGGCGCGGCCGGCATGGTCTGTCGTGCGAGGCGGTGCTGCGTTGCGCGCTGTTGATGCACTTGCGCCGGGAGAGCTATCGCGGGCTGGAGTTCCTGCTGCGCGACTCGTTGTCGGCGCAACGCTTCGCGCGGGTGGACGCGGCGCGGCCGCCGCGCAAGTCGGCGCTGCAGGCGACGATCGGGGCGCTCGGCGCGGCGAGTTGGGAGCGGATCAACCGCGGTCTGCTGGAGACGGCGTGCGCGGCGGGGCTCGAGACGGGAGCGCGGGTGCGGGTGGACAGCACGGTGACGGCGACGCACATCCTGGCGCCGGCCGACAGCCGGCTGCTGTACGACGGCGTGCGGGTGCTGACGCGGCTGCTCGGGCGGGCGCGGGACGCGTTCGGGGCGGACGCGGTGGCGTTCCACGACCACCGCCGCGCGGCGAAGCGGCGGGCGCTGGAGATTGGGCGGCAACGCGGCAAGGATCGACGCGCGGCCACGTACCGGAAGTTGCTGCGGATCGTTGCTCGAACAAGGGGTTACGCCGCGGCGGCGTTGCCGAAGGTGGCGGCGGCGGGGGGCGCGGACCCGATCTGGCGCGCGTGGCGGGAGGAGTTGCTGGCGTGCGGCGAGCTGCTCGGGCAGGTGGTGAGCCAGACGGAGCGGCGGGTGTTCGGCGGCGAGACCGTGCCGGCGCGGGAGAAGGTCGTGAGCCTGTTCGAGCCGCACACCGACATCATCGTCAAGAGCGGCCGGGGCACCCACTACGGGCACAAGGTGAACCTCACGACGGGGCGCAGCGGACTGGTGCTGGACGTGGTGGTGGAGGACGGCAATCCGGCGGACAGTTCCCGTTGCGTGCCGATGCTCGAGCGCCACGTCGCGCACTACGGGGCGGTGCCGACGCACGCGGCGTTCGACGGCGGCTACGCCTCGCGCGAGAATCTCAAGGCGGCCAAGGCGCTGGGCGTTGCGCACGCGGTGTTCCACAAGAAGCGCGGCATGAAGGCGGCGGCCATGACGCCGTCGTCGTGGGTGCATGCGCAACTCAAGCGCTTCCGCGCCGGCATCGAGGCGGGCATCTCGTACCTGAAGCGGTGCTTCGGGCTGGGCCGTTGCCGCTGGCGCGGTCTGGCGCACTTCCAGGCCTACGTCCAGGGGGCGGTGGTGGCGCACAATCTGGTCCGGTTGGCGCGTCTGGGACCCGCGCCGGGCTGAACCGCGCCGCGCCGCGTCGAATGCCACCGGATGGCGACATCCGGGCGCCGGACTTCGTTCGGCGTCGACGAAACTGCCCCGCACGGCGTGTTGCGACAGCCGGTCGCCCCCGAACCTGACCTCCTTCGGCACGCCCGCGTGTCCGAAACGCTTGAAACGGCGGGCACTTACCGCATCGAGAGCCACTTGTGGGACAATGATCGGTCACGCCCGCAGCATCCCCGGACGCAGCGATCAGCAGTTCCCGGACAGGAACTGACTGGGAAGGACGACGACTACACTACGACGACTACTTGACGGACTTGACAGATTGGCCCCAAGACCGCAGGGTAGCGTGCGCTGTCGACAATGCCATCCGAAACGACGGAGGGTGATGCGCGTGAGACTGCAGAGCATCTGCGACGAGATCATGGACGATGTGGACGGCGCCCTCGGCTGCGCCCTGGTCGACCTGGGCACGGGACTGCCGCTCGCCATGACCGTGACATCGGACGAACTCCTGGCGTCCGGTGCGATGGAGACCCTGGCCGCCGCCGGGACGGACTACTTTCGAGGCGAGGTGAACCACCAGCTCCAGAGCGCGATGGGTGGGGACCCGGGCGATGGTGGCTTCGTCGAGGAAATCCAGACGACGACCGAAGAAACCTACCACTTCATGTGCGTCGTGCCCGGAAACAGGCAGACGGTCCTGCTGTTGATCACCGACAAGACCGTGAACCTGGGTTTGGGCTGGGTGGCGGTGCGTCGCACCCTCCGGCGCGTCGAGGAAGGCACGCGGCGTCCCGAAGCGCGCGTAGAGCCGAGCGCCCCGTCGCCAATCGAGCCGCCGAGCCCCAAGGACCCGCCGGACAACCGGACGAACGGCATGAACCGGCGGATCGGGCGGTCACGCCTCCGGCATCGCTGACCGCGGGTCGAAGCGGTCCGGCGCCGCCTTGGAACGCGACACGCGTCAAGTCGGCTACGGGGAGCGCTTCAAGGGGGAGGGGTAGTAGCGGTACTGCACCAGTTGCAGTCCGGGAGCCTGTGGAACGATCCGAAGGCAGCCCTCCTGCGTAGCGCCAACGGGGACAGATCGAAGCCGAAGGTGGAAGCCACCCCGCTCCAGACCAAACCCGGCGTGGGGTCGACGCAAGTGTCCACGACGATCCACCAATGCTCCGGCGTCATGTCGCGGCTGACCCAGTTCTGGTGTGGCGTGGTTCCGTCGTCCTCGTTCGGCAACACCTGCTGGTCGGCCGCGAAGTGCTGGCCTGCGGCGGGAAGGCCTGCCCCCACCGCCGGGCAGAGCGTGGGCGTGTTCCACGTTCCGGCGGCCGGCGTCGGAGGCCACGACACCGCAACCATCGGCAGGCACCACTGGCCGTCGACGCACGGCACGCCCGAGCCACGTTCCGTCCCCCGCGTGACGACCGCCACCGCGAACGTGCCGGCGCTGTCGTCGCCGAACTCCGCCATGGCCTCCGCCATGACCGCGGCCAGGGGATTGTTATCGGTTTCGTTCGCGATCACCTCCGCCAGGGCGAACGTCTGCCGCGCCAGATCCGTCCGCAAGCTCCCGAGCGTCCGCACGTCCAGCACCAACGCGGCAAGGGCGAGAACGAAAGGCGTGATGGCCACCAGCTCGACGGTCGCCGAACCTCGGTTCCGCCCCTTGCCGCCGCTTCTCGACACAGGCCCGCTCACCCCTGGTTGCGCGCCCAACTGGTGTGCTCGCGGCGGATTCCGCCGCCGGGCAAGACAGCGCGGGCGAGTCCGAACCACGGCTCCACGACGATAGCGGCCCTGACGCGCATCCAGCTCCCGTCCGGCCCGCAACCCGTTCCGGTCGTCCAGGACACGCCGTCGGACAGGTTGTCGTCCCAACTGACGCCGATCAGCACTTCGGACGTCGATGAGTTGTCCGGCCAGCCGGTGTTGCCGGTGGCGATCCCGACGTCGCCGTCGTCGTCGAGATCCAGCAGCCAGCTCCCGGCGCCGTCGTCCGCGATGGCGTTCGCGATGGCGGTGGTGCAGTTCCCGGGGTCGGCCGCTGCGGCGCGGGCCGCTTCGTGCGTGACTCGTGCCAGGGTCTGATCGATCAACGACAGTCTGAAGAACTCGCCCACCGGGCCGAACAACAGGAGCGAGGCGCCGAACACGAGCACGAATTCGACCGTCACGGCGCCGCGGACGCGGACCTTCGCCGGGCGCCGCCACGATCGGCGAGCGGGTCTTCTCATGTGGGGAGATTCACGGGTTGACAGGGGGTTCGCCTTCGCGACGGAGCCCGCCGATGTCGCCATCTGCCGCGCGACCTCTCGACAAGCGGGAGAACAAATCTACTGCGTAGTCATTGCGCAGTAAACCGTTTCGGGGTGTGTGGGGTCCGTGGGTCTGAACGCCGTCAGCGCTCGCCGCGGGCGCCATGGCAGGCGCGGCAGAACAGCACCGAGCGCCGCTGACAGCGAGCCGTACCGAAAAACCGTTCGTCCACCCAGCAGAACAGCCGGGCCAGATCCCGATCGTTGAGTGTGCAATACAGGTTGTACGGCCAGAACGGTGCACGTGGTATGCGCCGGTGGCACCGGTCGATCCAGGCGGCCTCCGCGAGCCGCTCGCCGACCGTGTCCACCGTACGGGGCGACACGTCGAAGACCACCAACGCGTTTGCCTCGAGCCTGGGCGGGTCACGCTGCATGACTACTCCCATACGCGTTATCAAGCCTTCGCTCGCAAGACCCTTCAGCCGCTCGATGACCCATGCCTCGGAGAAGACGCCGAGGCGGTTCGCCACCGCCGCGTAGGGGCGCGGCGTGACCGGCAACCCTTCCTGGACGGCCGTCAGGAGCCGCCGGTCGGACGCATCGAGGGCCGGGCGTCGCCCGGGCGGTGGCGTTTCCGTGGCTGTGCCGCAGAGTTCGGATGCCGTCCGGTGCGGCGATGGGAGTTCCGTCCTGCCGCGGTAGTCCCGTTCCAGGCGCAGGTCGAGCACCTCGACGCCTGTCCGCCGGCGGATGTCGGCGACGGTATCGAAGAGTTCCCCTTCGTTCGGAGCCGCCAGTGAGAACCAGAGATTGAATTCGTGCTCGCGCTCCAGGACCTCGCCGACCCCCGGATGGCGGAGCACCGTTGCCCTGACCGAACGCAGCCGCGCATCCGGGACGGCCATCGCCACCAAGGTGTTCGCACCGATGGCTCCGGGCTTGAGCACCGGACCGATCCAGCTCAACACGCCACATCGCTCCAGTGCATCGAGACGCCGGAGCACTTCGTCCGCACTCTCGTCGAGGCGGCGCGCAATCTCCGCGAAAGGCTTCTCGCAGATCGGGAAGTCCCGCCGGCATGCGTCGAGCAGTTGGCGGTCCAACCGCTCGAGGATCGGCGATCCGTTTTCCACAACCCGGGGCCGGACGCGTTCCGGTGGGCGGGCCGACCCCCCGTTGGCCCGCCGCGACCAGACGGCGGACGACCCGAGCCGGTCGGCCTGATGATGGGCTATCGCAGTCGACATTCCACTACCTCCACCTGTTTGCTCGCTCACGTCCCGACTATAGGCGCGCGGCGGACATGCTGTCTTTCCGGTCGCTTACCTACGTACAAGTACGCAGTCGTACACGTCGGCTCCTCGCCGGGCGCGCGCGACTCCGCGGCGACGAGTGAGGGGCGCCGCCTGGCGCGATGCCGGGAAACCGCGCGCGTCAGGTTGAGCCGAACGTCACGGCGTGGCGTTGCCGACCGGGTCGATCCCGGCCAGGAGCGTCATTCTCACCAGATGAGAGAGGCTGTCCGCACCCATCTTCATCATGACGTTCCGGCGGTACACCTCTATCGTGCGGGCGCTGACTCCGAGCTCCCGCGCAACGAACTTGTTGGTCCTTCCCAGCACGAGCCGTTCGAGCACCTGCCGTTCCCGCTTCGACAGTCCTCGCAGCCGCGTCCCGATCTCGGACCGCTCGCGTTGGTCCTGCCGGACGCTGCGGTCGATGTCGATGGCCCGCGCCACGCTCCTCTGCAACTGCTGTCCGCTCACGGGCTTCTCGAGGAAATCGACCGCTCCGGCGCGTATCGCCTGTACCGCCATCGCGATGTCGCCATGACCGGTGAGAACGATCACCGGGAGCGTCTCGCCACGTTCGTTCAGGCGCCGCTGAACTTCCAGCCCGTCGGGCCCGGGCATCTTCACGTCCAGCACGACGCAGGCCCCGAGACCGATGTCGGCGGCTTCGAGGAAGTCCGTTCCGGACCCGAACAGTGCCGTTCGATACCCCGCCGTCTGCAGGAGTGCGTGCAGCGACGCGCGCACGGCTTCGTCGTCGT
>JAPPHP010000152.1 GCA_028821035.1 Gammaproteobacteria bacterium
CCGTTGGCTCGTGGGCCCCGTGGACGTCCGCGCGATCGCCCGCGCCCTGGGTGGCGGCCTGTGGGTGTTCGCCGCCTACGCCCTGCTATTGGCCGCCTGGGTCACGGTCAATCCACCCCTGCCGCTCACGCGCGAAGAGATGCTGACGCCGCAACCGGGCACGAGCCTGGACCTGCTGACGGGATTGCGCTGGCTGCGCGAGGCGCAGTACGCGATGCTCGCCACGTTCTTCCTGGTCGTCTTCCTGCTCCTGTCACGGGTCGCCGACCGCATCAGTACGCTGATCTCACTCACCGCGGCAGCGTCGATGGTTATGGCGCTCGGCGCCGGCCTGCGGGCGCTGGCCGCGCTGCTGCCGGGCTGAGCGAGACGGGTCCGCCACGGATGGCCAGCAGTTTCCGAGCGGTGACCACGCCCCAGCGAAAAAGAGCCATGGCGTTGATCGGCGCGGCGGCTCTTCCGGTGTGCGTGGTACTTGCGAGCGGCACGTTCTCCGCCGACACGGGCAAAGCCGTGCAGACGGCGGTGGTCCAAAAGCGGCTGCTGCGGCCTTCCGTCATCGCGTCCGGCCAGATCACCCACGAAGAGGAGATCCGGCTCACGAGCGAAGTCCTCGGGACCATCGATGCCATCCACGTCAGGGAGGGCCAGGCCGTGGGACGCGGCGAACTCGTGCTCGCGATCGACAACGAAACGTACGCCGCGGACGTGGTCCAGGGTCGCGCTGCCGTGCGGCTTCAGGAAATCGACATCGGCCGGGCACGGGCGACGATCGAGCGCCTGGCGCGGCAGGACGAAAGAAACGCCCGGCTCTTCGAGCGGGGCGTACTCGACGCCCAATCGCTCGAGGCCATGCGCCACGATCTCGAACTCGCGCGCATCGACCTCCAGTCGAGCCAGGAACGGCTTGAGCAGGCACGTGCCCGCCTCGGACAGGCGGAAGACCGGCTCGGGAAGACTCGCGTCCGTGCACCGATCGACGGAGTCGTGACGGCGCTCGACGTCGAGGTGGGAGAGACCGCCATCCCGAGTTCGACGAACATTCCGGGCAGCCACCTCATGACCATCGCCGACCCCGGTCGAATCATCGCCGAGGTCTACGTGGACGAAGCGGACGTCGCCGCCGTACGCGTGGGCCAACCGGCTGAAGTCGTCGCCGTGGCCCACCCCGGCCAACCGATGACGGGCCGCATCGCGTTCATCGCCAACACGGCAACGACCCGGCAACCCCGCCGGAGCCTGTCGTTCGTCACGAAGATACGCCTGGCTTCCGTTGGGGGAATCCGCCTGCGCCCCGGCATGTCCTGTCGCGCCGAGATACTCACGCAAGACGGCAACGAGGAACTGGCGGTCCCCATCGAGGCCATCGTGGCCGACGGGACCGACGTCGGGACCCCGCGAAACGCCGTCTTCCTGGTGCGCGGCGGAACCGTCCAGCGGTCGCCGGTCGTCACGGGACAGTCCGACGACGCCTATCAGCACATCCTTTCCGGCCTGGCCGAAGGCGACCGCGTGGTCAGAGGCCCAGGCCGCACGCTGCGGAGTCTGCGCGACGGCGACGCGGTGCGGCTGGACTCCCGGGATGCCGACACCGAGCCGGAGCCGCCAGCAGGACATCGGGCGCGCTGATGCCACTCATCACGCTCAAGGGCGTCAGCAAATGCTACGACGTGGGCGGGAACACGGTCTCGGCGTTGCACAACGTCGACCTCTGCGTCGCCAAGGGTCAGCGGGTCGCGATCGTCGGTTCATCCGGCTCCGGCAAGTCGACGCTGCTCAACCTCATCGGCTGCCTCGACACTCCGACGTCCGGCGAGTACGTCCTTGACGGCCGCGACATCTCGGTACAGGACGGACGGCGCCTGGCGCGAATCCGCAACGCCGAGATCGGGTTCGTCTTCCAGAGCTTCCATCTCCTCCCGCGCCTGACGGCGCTCGCCAACGTGATGCAGCCGCTGGTCTACGGCGGCGTCCCGATGCGCGAGCGAAAGCGGCGGGCGCTCGCGGCACTGACGCGGGTGGGCCTTCAGGATCGTGGTTCACACGTGCCGTCGCAGCTCTCCGGCGGCCAACGCCAACGCGTCGCCATCGCGCGGGCCTGCGTCACGCGACCGTCCATCGTGCTGGCGGACGAACCGACCGGCAACCTCGATTCCGCGGCCACCCGCCAGGTGATGGACCTGCTCGACACGTTGCATGGTGAGGGTCAGACGATCCTCATCGTCACCCACGAAACCGACATCGCGACCCGCTGCGAGCGAACCGTCGAACTGGCGGACGGCCGGATCGTGCGGGACGAGCGGAGCTGACGAGCACGGTTCGCATGAGGATCGCGCGAGTCTCCGCCCCCACATTCGTGGAGTGCTTCCGCTCGGCGCTGGGTTCCATGGCCGCGCACGGTCTGCGCAGCTCCCTCACGACGCTCGGGGTGGTCATAGGCGTCGCATCGATCGTGGCGGTGATCGCGCTGCTGGAGGGCCTGCAAAGCGCCATCGCCAGCCAGTTCGCCGGTCTCGGCGGGACGAGCCTCGCAATCAGCGCCATGACGCCCCTCGAGGATGCACTGCAGGGCCGCCGCGCCCGGTTGACGCCAGAAGATCTCGAGTTGGTGCGGACCCGGGTGGACGGCGTAAGCAACGTCACCCCGCTGACCGTTATCCACGACGAGGTCCACTACGGCGCGCGTTCGGCCGTGGTCCAGGTCCGCGGCACGACCCACAGTTATCAGGACGTGTACAACAGCTTCCCCAGCCGCGGCCGCTTCCTCTCGCCGGCCGACGACCGCCAGCGTCGCCGTGTCTGCGTCATCGGCGACCAGACCCGGGAGTCACTCGGCATGGAAGAAGAGCCGATGGGCCAGTTCATTGGACTCGCGGGGGAGTGGTGCCGCGTGGTCGGCGTGATGGAGCGCAAGGGAGCGCTGCTCGGAGCGAGTCCCGACCATCACGTCCTGCTCCCCTACGAGACGATGCGCAGCATGGCGGGCCCGGACGAGCCTCCGGACCTGCTCATCCATCTCACCGTGGTGGACCCTGCGCAGCGGCTGGCGACCGCCGAGCGCATCCGGGCGCTCCTGCGCCGGACTCGCGCCCTCACCCCGGAGGACGAGGACGACTTCCGGGTCCAGACCATGGAGGAAGTGGCGGAGGCGCTCGACGCCGTGGCTGCCACCGTCACCACGTTCGTCGCCGGGATGGTGGGCATCTCGCTGCTCGTCGCCGGCGTGGGCGTGATGAACGTCATGCTCGTGTCGGTCACGGAACGGACCCGGGAGATTGGCATCCGCAAGGCGCTCGGCGCCACACGCCATCACGTCCTGCTCCAGTTCCTGATCGAAGCCATGACGCTGTCGGTGTCCGGAGGCTTGATCGGGCTCTTCGCCGGCGCCGGCATCGCGGCGTTCGTCGCGAGCCTCATCCCGGACTTCCCCACTCCCGTTCCGCCGCCCGCGGCGGCCGCAGTCGCGATCGTCTTCTCCGCGCTGGTCGGCGTCGCCTTCGGAGTCCTGCCCGCCCTGCGCGCCGCCAACCTCGACCCCATCGAGGCCCTACGCCACGAATGACCGCAGGGCCATGCCGACCCCCTATGCCATACTCCAAGTCCATGAGCTGGCAATCCGACGTAGACGAACTCGCCCGCCAGACGGCCATGGCGCGGGAGATGGGCGGGGCCGACGGCGTCGCCTTCCAGCACGGGCGGGGCAAGCTCACGGTCCGCGAACGGATCGACCTGCTGGCGGATGCGGACAGCTTTCACGAAGTAGGCGCGCTGGCCGGCACGGCGAGCTGGGACGGCGACCGCGTCGAGCACCTGAAACCGTCCAACACCGTGATCGGTACGTGCCACGTCGACGGCCGCAAGGTGGCCTTCTCCGGCGGCGACTTCACGATCCGGGGCGGCGCCGCGGATGCCGCGGTCGGCAACAAGTCCGAGTTCATCGAAAACCTGGCGCTCTCGAGCCGCATCCCCTATGTGCGGCTGCTCGACGCGACCGGCGGCAGCGTGAAGACGTTCGAGAAGATCGGGCGCACCTACCTGCCGGGCAATCCCGCCGGGGCCCTCGGCGTGGAGTTGTTGCAGACCGTGCCGGTGGCGGCGGCCGTCCTCGGCTCCGTAGCGGGCCTCCCGGCGGTCCAGGTATGCCTCAGCCACTTCAACGTCATGGTCCGGGGTACGAGCCACGTGTTCGTGGCCGGTCCCAAGGTGGTCGAGCAGGCGACCGGGCGGACCATCGCCAAGGAGGACCTGGGCGACGAGCGGGTCCAGCTCCGGAACGGCGTGGTCATGAACGCGGCGGCCAGCGAGGCCGACGCCATCGCGCAGGTGCGTCGCTTCCTCTCGTACCTGCCGCAGAGCGTGTACGAACCGCCGCCGCGGCACGACACGGACGACCCGCCGGACCGTCGCGAGGAAGCCCTCCTGTCGGCCGTGCCCCGTGACCGCCGGCAGATCTTCGAGCCGCGCCGTATCCTGGAGGCGGTGCTGGACCGTGGCAGCTTCTTCGAGATCGGCCCGTACTACGGCCGCGCCCGCGTGACGGGCCTCGCCCGGGTGAACGGCGTGCCGTGCGGCGTGATGGCCAATCACCCGAAGTTCAACGGCGGCTCGATGGACATCGCCGCCGGCGAGAAGACGATCCGGCTGCTGGAACTCTGCGAGACCTTCCATCTCCCGGTGGTCTACTTCGCGGACGAGCCCGGGTTCTCGGTGGGTCCGGCACAGGAGCAGGCGGGGATCGTGCGCGCCGGGGCGCGGGTCGTCGCCGCGCTGCACCAGACGCGAACGCCGTACATCTGCTTCGTGCTGCGGCGCCTGTACGGCGTCGCGGGCGGCCTGCACCTGCGGCGCACCGGCCTCTACCGGCGCTACGCGTGGCCATCGACGCACGGTGGTTCGATGCACATCGAAGGCGGCACGGCCATCGCCTACAAGCGCGAGATCGAGAACGCGCCCGACCCGGAGGCGAAACGGCGCGAGATCGAGGACCGCCTCCAGGCGATCTCCTCGCCCTTCCGCAACGCCCACGCGTTCGGCATCGAGGAGATCATCGACCCGCGCGACACGCGCCCGCTGCTCGTGGACTTCATCGAGGACGCGTGGAAAGTGGTCCAGACCCAGCTCGGGCCTGTCGCCGGGCTGAGCTACCGCCCGTGACCGACGCGTTACCGCTGCACTGGATCGAAGAACGCGTCGTCGACGGCGTGCGGTGCCGCGAGTTCGACGTGGTCGCCAATGGACGGACCGTGCCCGGCGCCTGGTGGGAAGGCGAGCACGGAAGACCCGTTGTGTGCTTTGGCCATGGCGCCTCCGCGGACCGGCACCAGACGCCGATCCCGTCCATGGCGCGGCGGATGGCCCGGGAACACGGCTTTCAGGGCCTCGCCATCGACGGTCCCGTGCACGGACGGCGACAGCGCGGTCCGGGCGGTCGCGCTGCCTTCGAGATCGAGTGGCAGCGGGAAACGAGCGAAGGCGACATGACGGCGGACTGGCGTGCGGTCCTGGACGCGATCCTTCCGGAGGCCGGCGGCGGGCCCGTCGGATACTGGGGTCTGTCCATGGGGACCGTGTACGGCCTGCCGCTGGTGAGCGCGGAACCCCGCATTCGCGCCGC
>JAPPHP010000084.1 GCA_028821035.1 Gammaproteobacteria bacterium
TATCGGAGGTAGCTCGAACGGAACTGGATGCCCCAGTGGCCGTCCACGCAGGTCGGACAAGGTGCACCTCGCGATAACCAACGAGCGCCGGCACGCGAACGGCACGGTCTACAAGCGCTTCGACACGTTCTGGATCGCGACCTGCGTGGACGGCCACTGGGGCATCCAGTTCCGTTCGAGCTACCTCCGATAACGGACCATGGGACTCGACCGCGTCCACGGCATCGTGCAGGAGGGGTTCGCGCGGACGATGGGCATCGAGTTCGTCGAATCCGCCCCGGACCGCGTCGTCCTGCGCCTGCCGTACGGGCCGCACCTCGGCGTCGGCCGCATCCATGGCGGCGCCATCAGCGCGTTCGTCGACACGGCCGCCACCGCGGCGTTCTGGTCGCTGCCCCACCCACCCCCGAACGCCCGCGGCGCCACGGTGGGGTTCACGATCCACTTCCTGCGCCTCGCGGTCGGCGTCGATCTCATCGCCACGGCGACGGTACGCCGGCGGGGCGGCACGATCTCCGTCGGCGAGGTGTGCGTGACGGACGCCGATGGCGCCGAGATCGCCATGGCCACGGTCACCTACAAGCTCGACGCCGGCCAGCGTTGATGCACCACCCGGCCCGACACTGGAGAAAAACGATGCTGAGACTCTCACCCACACTCGTCTTCGCAGCTACGGTGGGCAACACGGCTCTTGCCCAGGAGGCGACCACCGGGGAGATTGCCGCGCTTCTCGAGGACTACGTGCGGGCCGTCAACGAGCTCGACATCGACCTGGCGGAGGAGATCTGGAGCCAGGAACCCGGCGTGTCGTTCATCCAACCGCGCGGGCATCAGCGGGGCTGGCCGGACATCCGGGACAACTTCTACCTCGGAGCGATGGGCGGACTTCCGACGCGACATCTCACGCTCGGCGAGTTCGAGGTCCATCCCCTCACCGACGACACGGCCTGGTCCGAGTTCTACTGGACCTTCGAAGCGAGTCTTCCCGACGGCACGCCCATCAACTCGGCCGGCCGCGAGACCCAGATCTACCGGCGCGAGAACGGCACCTGGCAGATCCGTCACGTGCACTATTCCGGCATGCCGACGCAGGAAGAGGGAGAAGGCTTCTAGAGCCGCCTCCGTAACCCATTTCGGAGACCCGCATGAAAGCGATCTTCATCCTCCTCGACAGCCTGAACCGCAACTACCTGCCGATCTACGGCAACGACTGGGTGCGGGCGCCCAACATCACCCGGCTCGCGAACAGCGGCGTCGTCCACGACAACCACTGGCTGGGGTCCGCCCCGTGCATGCCGGCGCGGCGCGACATCATGACCGGGCGCCTCAACTTCCTCGAGCGGCCCTGGGGCGCCATCGAGCCCTTCGACGTGCCGTTCCCGGGCCTCCTGCGCAAGGCCGGCATCCGCTCGCACATGGAAACCGACCACTACCACTACTTCCACGTCGGCGGCGAGAACTATCACACCCAGTTCGACACCTACCAGTTCCACCGCGGCCAAGAGAACGACTGCTGGCAGTCCCGGGCGCGGCCGCCGCAGGAGCCCGAGCACCTCGGGCGTTGGACCGAGCAGTACGCCCTGAACGCCGAGCGCTTCACCTCCGCCGCCGAGTTCCCGACGCCGAAGACCTTCCTCGGCGCCGTCGACTGGCTGCAGCGCAACGAGGGCGCCGATGACTTCCTCCTCTGGGTCGAAGGTTTCGATCCGCACGAGCCGTTCGACTGTCCGCAGGTCTACGTGGACCAGTACGGCGACGACTGGTCGGGACCGCTGAACCTGTGGACGGGCTATGACCGGGCCGAGGGCGGCGAGGAGGCCATCCGGCACTTGCGCCGGCGTTATGCGGGCACGCTGTCGATGGCGGACGAGTACCTTGGCCGGCTGCTCGACGAACTGCAGCGCCAGGGCATCTTCGAGGAGACGCTGATCATCCTGACCACCGATCACGGCCACCTGATCGGCGAACACGGCTGCACGGGCAAGAACCGGTGGCACGCGTGGAACGAACTCTCGAACCTGCCGTTCGTCGCGAAACTGCCGGGCAACCGTCACGCGGGGGAGCGCCGCGCGCAGCTCACGCAGAACATCGACGTCATGCCGACGCTACTCGACTACTTCGGCATCGAGTGCCCGCAGCCGATCCACGGCGAGTCACTGCGCCGGGTGTTCGAAACGGACGCGCCGGTGGCCCGCGAGGCCGTTATCTACGGCTGGTTCGGCATGCCGGTGAACGTGACGGACGGCAGCTACACGTACATGCGCGCCGCCGCACGCGCCGACAACGCGCCCCTCTTCATGCACTACCAGATTCCCACGTCGTACCACTTCCATAGCCTGCCCGGCGCCCGCATGTTCCAGGATGCGGAACTCGGCAACTTCCTGCCCTACACCGAGATGCCCGTCGTCCGGGCCCGCTCCGGGATGCGGCGCACGGACATCGTCAAGGACTCGCAGCTCTTCCACCTCGGCAACGATCCGCGGCAGACGCGCAACCTCGTCGGGAAACCGGCGGAGGCGCGCTACGTTGAGCTGTTGCGGCAGACGATGGAACAGGCGGACGCGCCGCCTTCACAGTTCGAGCGGCTGGGACTCTAGTCCGGCGGCCACGGGACAGGGTTGATATGGGCACCCTCGCCGCGACCGCGTTTCTGGCCCTCCTCGCCGCCGGGGACGACCGCGCCCTGTCCCTGTTTCAGTCCGTCGCCGACGCCAACCCGCCGACGGACGACCGGCTGTCCTGCAGCTACACGACGCGCGCGACGATCCAGGGACGGGAGCTCGAGGAGCGCTTCACGCCCGGCGAGGGCTGGCGCCTCGTCGCCATCGGCGAGAGGTCGCCGTCCCTCGAGGAACTCGACCGCTACGAACGCGGCGCGGACGACCGTCAGCGGCGCGGACATCCCATGGAGTTCGACCTCGCCGGGATGGCGCGCGAGGAGACGGTCGCCCTCGCCGACGAGGACTACGCGACCCTGACCTTCACGTTCGCCCTGGCGCCCTCTGAAGACAGCGACGCGCCGCCGTTCCTGGACAAGCTGCAGGGCACGCTGACGGTGCTCAAATCCGGTTTCACGCCAACCCTGTTCGTGCTGGAAGCCCTCGAGGAGGTCTCGCCGGGGCCCACGGTGAAGATCCACGAGTTCCGCCAGGAGACCGCCTTCTTCCGCGACCCGGAGTCGGGCGCCCTCCTGGTCGAGGCGGTACACGTCCGGATGCGCGGCAAGGCCTTCCTGTTCAAGACGCTGGACGAGGACCGGCGCGTGCGGTACGCGGACTACGCCTGCACGCCGATCGCCTCCGGACCAGCGTGAGCGACGATCCCTACACCATTCGCCCCGGCGAAACCCGGGAACCGCCGCACGGGCTGCTTGCCCGCCTGCGCAACCTCGGCCCCGGCATCGTCGTCTCCGGCTCCATCGTGGGTTCCGGCGAGATCCTGCTGACGGCGGGTCTCGGCGCGGCCGCGGGTTTCGTTCTCCTCTGGTGGGTGCTGTTCTCCTGCTGGATCAAGTCCCTCATCCAGGCGGAACTCGCGCGCTACGTCATCACCACCGGCGACACGTACCTGCGCGCCCTGAACCGGCTACCGGGAAAGCTCCGCTTCTTCAACAAGGAGCGCGTGGCCTGGCCGATCTGGCTCGGCCTCGTCGGGTTCGTGCCCGGCATCCTCATCGGCGGCGGGATCATCGGCGGGGCTGGCCAGGCGCTCGGGCTGCTGCTCGGACCCCTGGTACCGGGGATGACCGAAACGTGGGCCACCGTGTCGGCCGCCGCCCTGGTCATGCTCATCCTCGGCACGGGTGCGTACATGCGCCTCGAGAAGGCGATGCTCGTGCTCGTCATGAGCTTCACGGCGGCTACCATCGTTTCGGCGCTCCTCATGCAGACCACGGAGTTCCGGGCCACCGGCGCCGACATCCTGTCCGGCCTGACCTTCGACTTCCCGCTCGAACACGCCGTCCTGGCCCTGGCCATGTACGGCGCCACCGGCGTCGCGTCGGGGGAGATCGCGGCCTATACCTACTGGTGCGTGGAGAAGGGCTATCCGACCTTCGTGGGCGGGGACCGCAGCGATCCCGGATGGGTGGACCGGGCGCGGGGCTGGATACGCGTCGTCCAGACCGACGTCTGGGTGACGCTCATCATCCTGACCTTCGCGACGCTCTCGTTCTTCTTCCTGGGCGCCGGCGTGCTGCATCGCATTGGAGAGCTCCCGTCCGGTTCCGAGACGATCGCCGTCCTGTCGCGGATGTACACGCAGACCCTCGGCCCCTGGTCCTTCTGGCTGTTCAGCTTCGGGGCCTTCTGCATCCTGTTCTCGACGTCGCTCTCCGGCATCGGCGCCGGGTCCCGCAGCTTCCCCGACCTGCTCGTGACCCTCGGCTTCATCCCGCGCAGCAATCTGGCGCTAAGGCGCAAGTGGATTGCCGGCTACGTGGTCGCGATGCCCATCGTGAGCGGTGGGCTTTACCTCTGGTTCCCGCAGCCCATCGTGCTCGTGACCTTCGGGGCCACGTACGGGGCGTTCATGCTGCCCCTGCAGAGCTTCCTGACGTTCTACCTGCAGAAGCGCCGCATGGATTCGCGGGTGCTGCCGGGGTCCTGGGTGCGCTGGGCGGTGGCGGGAATCTTCGTGGTGCAGGCGTTCCTGTCGCTGTTCATCATCCGGAACATCCTTTTCGCCTGACGCCGCCCAAGGCGTGGGACAATCCCACCGTGAAGCTGGCTCGCGCAGACGCCAAAAGGCGCGTGGTGATCCCGGGCGCGGAACCGGGAGATGTGTTCGACGTACACCGGGACGGAGAAGGACGGTACGTCCTCGTTCGCTTGAATGGGCCCGGGGCAGAGCCACGGATGAGTCGTCAGGACTGCCTCGATGCGATCTCCGGATCCCCGCTGCGTCCCACGCTTTCCTGGGACGAGCTTCGCCGGCTGACTCGAGCACCGTGATCCTGCTGGACACCAACGTCCTGACCTACGCCTCCGACGCAAACCGTGCTCCATGTCCGTACGAAACACGACGCGCGAACGCTCCGCATGGCGATTGGGCACGCGGAACGATCGCATGCCCAGACGATGGGCTGGGCGTTGGCAACGGCGGATACCGCTCGGATCGCGACCTATTTCCCGTCGGTAGCCTTCATCTCGCCGTAGCTGCGGAGGGCCGCCGGCTTGGCTACGTGTGGTTCGGGAGATCTGCCGCGATCTCTTCAGGCGTGACGCGGGGCTCGTAGCGGGCCAGGACGTCGCCGTCCGCGCCGACCAGGAACTTCGTGAAGTTCCAGGCGACGTCGGGCTTGCCCTTGGGGTTCGGTATCCGCGACGTCAGGTACCGATAGAGCTCGCACGCCTCCCGACCCTTGACCTTCACCTTCTCGAAGATCGGGAAGTTCGCGTCGTAGCGGGACCGGGCGAACTCGAGGATCTCCTCGTGGGTGCCCGGCTCCTGTCCGCCGAACTGGTTGCAGGGGAAGCCGAGGACGGTCACGTTGCCTTCGTCATGCAGGGTACGCAGACCTGCGTACTGGCGGGTGTGGCCTCACTGGCTCGCGAGATTCACGACCAGGCAGGCCCCTCCCTTGTACTG
>JAPPHP010000403.1:0-2382 GCA_028821035.1 Gammaproteobacteria bacterium
CCCGGCTGACGTGGAGCGGGTTCTCGATGCGGTGCCCCTGGAACTGGTGCAGTTCAACGGCCAGGAAGATGCCGTCGCCTGCGGCCGCTTCGGGCTCCCGTACCTGAAGGCGGTGGGCGTACGGGCGGGTTTCTGCATGGAAGCCCTGGAGGATGCCCACCCGGCGGCCCGGGGTTTCCTGCTCGACGCGTACGACCCCGTGGCCAGAGGTGGTACGGGCCGCACGTTCGACTGGTCCCTGTGGCCGACCTCCGCGCGCCGGCCTCTCGTGCTGGCCGGGGGCCTGACCCCGGACAACGTGGGCGCCGCCATCCGCCGGCTGCAGCCGTACGGGGTCGACGTCGCCAGCGGCGTCGAGGGCGGCGCCAGGGGCGTCAAGAGCGATGCGAAAGTGCGCGCGTTCGTCGCGGAGGTGCAGCGTGCCGCCCTCCAATAAGCCCCCGTACGACGCCCCGGACGCCAACGGCAGGTTCGGGGACTACGGCGGCCGGTACGTCGCCGAGACGCTGATGTGTGCGCTGGACGAACTGGACGGCCTGTACGCGAGGCTCTCCGCGGACCAGGCGTTCCAGGCCGAACTCGCCACCGACCTGGCCCGCTACGTGGGCCGGCCCACGCCGCTGTATCCCGCGGAGCGCCTGACCGCGGAGCTTGGCGGCGCGAAGGTCTTGCTCAAGCGCGAGGACCTGAGCCACACCGGCGCCCACAAGATCAACAACACGGTCGGGCAGGCGCTGCTCGCGAAGCGGATGGGGAAGCCGCGCGTGATCGCCGAGACCGGCGCCGGCCAGCACGGCGTCGCGACGGCGACGGTGGCCGCGCGCCTCGGACTCGAGTGCCGGGTGTACATGGGCGCCGAGGATATCGAGCGGCAGCGCCCGAACGTGTACCGCATGCGGCTGCTGGGCGCGGAAGTCGTGGCGGTCGAGTCCGGGTCGCGGACGTTGAAGGACGCCATGAACGAGGCGATGCGCGACTGGGTGACGAACGTGGACACCACCCACTACATCATCGGCAGCGTCGCTGGGCCGCATCCTTACCCGATGATGGTGCGGGACTTCCAGGCGGTGATCGGGCGCGAGGCGCGGTCCCAGTGCCTCGAGGCGGAAGGCCGGCTGCCCGACGTCCTCGTCGCCTGCGTCGGCGGCGGCTCGAACGCGATAGGGCTGTTCCATGCGTTCCTGGAAGACGAGGGCGTCGACATGGTGGGCGTCGAGGCGGCCGGGCTCGGCCTCGAAACGGGCCGGCACGCGGCGCCGCTCGCGGCCGGCTCGCCGGGCGTCCTGCACGGCCAACTCACCTACCTGATGCAGGACGGGGACGGGCAGATTCTCGAGGCGCACTCCATCTCCGCGGGCCTCGACTATCCGGGCGTCGGGCCGGAACACGCCCACCTGAAGGACACCGGGCGCGCCCGGTACGTCTCCGTCACGGACGAGCAGGCGCTCTCCGCATTCCGCATGCTCAACCGCCTGGAGGGCATCATGCCCGCGCTCGAGTCGAGTCACGCCCTGGCCTGGGTGATCGCGGAGGCGCCGCGCCGTCCGCGGGAGGACATCATCGTCGTGAACCTGTCGGGCCGCGGAGACAAGGACGTCCCGGTCGTCTCGCGGCTGCTCGAAGCGGGCGGGGAAGCGGACGGCGGAGGGGCGTCCGCGTGAGCCGCCTCGCGGAACGGCTGACGGAGTACCGGGCGGCGGGCCGCAAGGCGCTGACCGCCTTCGTGACGGCCGGCGATCCCGTGCTGTCCGCGACCGTGCCGGCGCTCCACGCCCTGGTGCGCGGCGGTGCGGACATCCTCGAACTCGGCGTGCCGTTCTCGGACCCGGAGGCGGAAGGCCCGCCGGTCCAGCGTTCCTCGGAGCGCGCGCTCGCCAACGGAGTGACCCTGGAACGCGTCCTCGGGATGGCGGCGGAGTTCCGCCGGGACGACCCGGCCACGCCGGTCGTGCTCATGGGCTACCTGAACTCGCTGATGCGCATGGGCTACGAGTGCTTCGCGCGGCGCGCCTCGGAAGCGGGCGTGGACGGGATGATCGTCGTCAACCTGCCCCCGGAGGAAGCCGCGGCGGCGCAGGAGGCGTTTCGCGCCCGGGACCTCGACCTGGTCTTCCTGGTGGCGCCCACCACGACGACGGAGCGCGCCGCGCGCATCGCCGGGCGCGCCTCGGGGTTTCTCTACTACGTGTCGCTGAAGGGCGTGACCGGCGCGACCCACCTCGACGTGGACGACGTCGCGCTGAACCTCTCGCGGCTGCGCCACGTGACCGACCTGCCGATCCAGGTGGGTTTCGGCATTCGTGACGCGGCCGCCGCGCGCGCCGTCTCCCGGGTGGCCGACGGCGTCGTCGTGGGCAGCGCCCTGGTCGACATCATGGGAGG
>JAPPHP010000403.1:2482-5544 GCA_028821035.1 Gammaproteobacteria bacterium
CCCGGGTGGCCGACGGCGTCGTCGTGGGCAGCGCCCTGGTCGACATCATGGGAGGACTCGCGGACACCCCGGAGGCCATCCCGCCGCGGCTCGAAGCCTGGCTCGGCGACCTGCGCAGTGCCCTGGACACGCCGTGAGCCAGGCGCGCATGGCAGAGCGTAGCCCGCTCGCCGAATGGCTCGAACGGATCGGTACGGAACATCCGCGGGACGTCCTGGCCGGGCTCGAGCGCGTCGCGCGCGTCGCCCGATGCGCCGGCGTCACGCCACCGGCGCCGCGGAACGTCATCGTGGCGGGGACCAACGGCAAGGGTTCGACCTGCGTGTTCCTGGAACAGCTCCTGCTCGCCGCCGGGGACTCCGTCGGGACAACGCTTTCGCCACACCTCGCGCGCTTCAACGAACGCGTCCGGGTAGACGGCGGGGAAGCGACCGACGAAGCTCTGGTCGCCGCGTTCGAGGCCGTCGAGCGCGCCCGCGGCGACACGCCGCTGAGCTATTTCGAGTTCGCGATCCTGGCGGCGCTCCGGCTCTTCCGGACCCGGCGCGTGCATACCGCCGTCCTCGAGGTGGGACTCGGCGGCCGACTCGACGCCACCAACGTGGTGGACGCCGACGTCGCGGTCATCGTGAGCGTCGGGCTCGACCACCAGGAGTACCTCGGGGACACCCGTGAGGCCATCGCGGCCGAAAAGGCCGGCGTGCTGCGCGCCGGCCGGCCGGTGGTGTACGGCGAGCCCGACGTGCCGCGGGCCGTGCAAGCGCGCGCGCAGGCGCTCGGAGCGCCGCTGTTCGCCTACGGCCACGACTACGACGAAACGGTCGATGCGCACGGCTGGACGGTGCGCCTGGCCGACGGGCGCAGCGTACGCACGGACACGCCGCCGCGCATTCCGGCCTGCAACGCCGCGACGGCGGTGCAGGCGTGGGCGCTGCTGGATCCGGGGTTCGACCCGACGGCAGTCGAGAGCGCGTGCCTGCGCGCCGCGGTGCCGGGCCGCCTCGAGCACGTGCGCGCCGAGGGACGCCGCTGGCTGCTCGACACCGCGCACAACCCCCACGCCGCCCGGTTCCTCGCGAGGCACCTGCCCTCACGGGTCGCCTGCGGGGTGCTCGGCATGCTCGAAGACAAGGACGCTCCGGGGGTCGTGGGGCCGCTGCTGCCGCGGGTGGCGCGGTGGATCGTGACCGACAACCGCCTGCCCCGGGGCTTGCCGGCCACCGCCCTGCGGCGCCGCCTCGAAGGCGTGGTGACGCCCCGGGCGATCCCCGACCCGGACGCCGCGCTCGAGGCGGCCCGCTCTACTACCGGGGCGAACGATGTTATTCTTGTCTGCGGCTCTTTCGACTTGGTCACACGCGCTCGCGCCAGACTGAATTGCTGACAGAGCAGACCCGATACCGGATCACCGGCGCCGTTTTCCTGCTAGCGGTGGCCGTCATCGCCTTTCCGATGCTGTTCGACGGCGCTGGCATAGAACCCCTCGAACTGCCTCCGGTCACGCCTGAACCCATCGACGTCTCCGCCCTCGAGGACCGGGGGCCGCCCCCGGACAGTGCGGGGCTCCTGGCGGCGCGTGACAGCCTGCGGGCGGAAATCGACCCGGAGGGGTACCGGCGGGAGACCGGCACCCGCCTCGGCGACCCCGTGCTCGCCGAGGAGGCCGCCGCGCCCCCCGCGCCGACGGAGGCCTGGGCGGTACAGATGGGCAGCTTCTCGAGCCGGGACAACGCCGTGGCGCTGCGCGACCGCCTGCGCGCGGACGGCTACGACGCGCTGCTCTCGAACGTCAAGGCGAGCGCGGCGAAGCTGACCCGGGTGGCGGTCGGGCCGATGATCGAGCGCGACACCGCCGTGCGGCTGCGGCAGGAGCTGGACGACCGTTACCGCGACCTCGAACCGCGGATCGTCCGGTTCAGCCATTGAACGCCATGCCACGGCCGGGTTGATGTCCGGAGCCGATGGGATCATCGTCGCGGTCGTGGGCCTGTCCACCATCATCGGCCTCGTCCGGGGCCTGGCACGGGAGGTGCTGTCGGTGATCGTCTGGGTGACCGCCTTCGTCGCGGCCCTCACGCTCGGGGCGCCCGTGGCTCGCATGCTCGAGCTCGGGCCCGGCTTCGGCACCGCGGCCGGCTTCGCCATCGTCTTCGTCGCCGTCCTGATCGGCGGGGCGGTCGTGCAGCGCATGCTCGCGAAGCTGGTGCGTTCCACGGGCATCGGGGGCACCGACCGGCTGCTCGGCTCGCTGTTCGGCGCCGTGCGGGGCGGCCTCGTCGTCCTCGTCGCGCTGATCGCGTTGCGGCCGTTCGCCGAGACGACGGCCTGGTGGCTCGAGTCCGCGCTCGTGCCGGAATTGCTCGCGTTCGAACGCGACGTCCTGGATCTCCTGCACGTCGCCGCGCGGCGGCTCGCCGGGCCGTCCGGGTAGCGGGGGAGGGCAGGAAGCCATGTGCGGAGTCGTCGGAATCCTCGGGTACACGCCCGTCAACCAGCCCCTCTACGACGCCTTGACGGCGTTGCAGCACCGCGGCCAGGACGCGGCCGGGATCGTGACCTGCGACGGCGTGCGCGCGCACCTGCGCAAGGGCAACGGGCTGGTGCGCGACGTGTTCGAGCAGCGCCACATGCAGCGGATGGTGGGCACGATGGGCATCGGCCACGTCCGCTATCCGACGGCGGGGACGTCGAGTTCCGCGGAGGCGCAGCCGATGTACGTGAACTCGCCCTACGGCATCGCCCTCGGCCACAACGGCAACCTCACCAACGCCACGGAACTCGAGGCGGACCTGTTCCGCGCGGACCGGCGCCACGTCAACACCGACTCGGACTCCGAGATCCTGCTGAACGTCTTTGCAGACGAACTGCACAGGACAGGCGCGGTTCAGGTCGAGCCGGACGCCGTCTTCGAGGCCGTCGCGGGCGTGCATCGCCGGTGCCGCGGCGCCTACGCCGCCGTCGCCATGGTGATCGGCGGGGGTATCGTCGGCTTCCGCGACTGCCACGGGATCCGTCCGCTCATCTACGGCCGCCGCGAGACCGAGCGCGGCACCGAGTACATC
>JAPPHP010000231.1 GCA_028821035.1 Gammaproteobacteria bacterium
GCGCGATCCCTCCGCATACGCGTCCGCCAACCGGTCGGCGGCGCGGCCGGTAAACTCGTGCATCACCGGGCGCACCAGCCGCGCGATCCAACGCTCCGCGAACAGCGACCGCGCCGTCCGCACGGCGCGGGCCACCGTGCCCCGATGGCAACCGAGTTCGTCCGCCAGCGCCGATTGGTTCCTGAACAGGCCCGCGTCGATCATGGCCTTCCACTGGACGGCGTTCTCGAGCGGGGAGACGTTCTCCGTCCATGCGTTCTCGCCGTGCATCAGCGTCGCGCACTGCGCGTCCGAGAAGGAGGCATCCCGCACCTCGGCGCGCCACTGCACGCCGGCGCGGCGGCACGCCTCGAGCCGCCTCACGCCGAAGATCGCCTCGACCGCGTGGGTGCCGCCGGCGGGGAGTCGCCGGGCAAGCCCGAGCTGCTGCTGGCCGTCGCGGGCGATGGACTTGGCCAGGGCCTCGATGGACGCGTCGTCCATGCCGGAACCGACGCGGTTGTGGAACTTCCAGGGGCGCACGGCGGACGGGTCGAACGCCTCCACCGACCGGGTCTCGACCACCGCTGCCGGCGTGCCCTCCGCAGTATGCGTCTGACCTTGCTCCTGCTGGTCCGTCACCGGCGCTCCCGTTTCTCCCGATGCCCGACGCAAGCTAGGCACGCTTGCCGGCCCGTACAACCTGAGTGGCGAGTCGCAATCACCATAACAGAGAAATTTGACACGCGGAATGTCGGACGGCGCCGTGCACCCGATCCCGTGAGGTCCGTGGCTCGATACTCGGCAATAAATCGGGCTTCCACCCCGACACCGGACCAAGTCGTCCCTCTCTTCGCGTACTACCCTTTAGGTACTACTCCGTACGTATTACGTTTAGAGAGCGATCCGACCTTCGCCCCTAGCGGTTACAGTTGCAGGCAGCGGTTGGGTAATGCCCGCCATCCGTACGGCTTGTTGGAGGACCTCCATGGACATCCTGGAAACGGACGCGACCGACCTGGTCAAGCGGGTTCACGGCGGCGAACTCCATCCCCTCGATGTCATCGACGCGGCGATCGCCGCGTGCGAGCGGCTGAATCCGATCCTGAACGCGGTGTTCTCCACGCGATTCGAGCGCGCACGCGAAGAGGCGCAGGCCGCCGGGAGCAGGAGCGGCGCGCTTGCCGGCATCCCGACCCTGTTCAAGGACCTCGGCACGCCCGAGGCGGGAGAGCCGCAGTATCTCGGCAACCGTGTCCTCAAGGCGCTCGACGCCCGGGCCCCCGCGGACTGTCATGTCGTTCGGAAGCTGAAAGACGCGGGCGCCGTCTCCATCGGCCGAACGACCGTCCCCGAACTCGCCAGCGGCAACTGCCCCGCCGCCTGTGAGAACGAGGCGTTCGGCGACACGCGCAATCCCTGGGACATCACGCACACCCCGATGGGCTCAAGCGGCGGTTCGGCGGCGGCGGTGGCGGCCGGCATCGTCCCCGTCGCACACGGCAACGACGGCGGCGGTTCGATTCGCGTCCCGGCCAGCGCCAACGGCGTGGTGGGGCTCAAGCCATCGCGGGGACGCGTCTCCTGGGGCCCCATCCTCGCCGAGAGCTGGGCCGGTCTCGCCACCCAGGGCATGCTGACGCGGACGGTGCGGGACAGCGCGCTGACCCTCGACGCGATCGCCGGCTTGATGCCGGGAGACCCATACGGCTGCCCCGCTCCGGCGGGACCGTTCCGGGAAGCGATGTCCACCGACCCGGGCCGCCTGCGCATCGGGCTCTGCGACGTCAACGAGGCCGGGCCGCTGCATCCGGCCTGTCGCGACGGCGCGCGGGCGGTCGGCGACGTGCTGGCCGACCTCGGACACCGGGTTGAGCCGGCATGGCCGGCGCCGTTCTTCTCGGAGCGCCTGGTCGACCTCTGCCTGACGATCGTCTCGGTGGGGATCGCACAGACTGTTGGCCTGCTCGAGTCCGCCCTCGGCAGGAGCTTCGGCGAGGACGACCTGGAACTCGGCACGTGGCTGGAAGCCGAACGCGGCCGCGGGATTTCCGGTCCCGAGTTCCTCGACGCCATCACCCGGCTGAATCGTTTCGCCCGCGAGATGGCGGCCTGGTGGGAGGGGGAAGAGGGCTTCGACCTGCTCCTCTGCCCGACCCTGGCCGCGCCCCCACCGGAACTCGGTGTCCTGGTACGCCATCCCGAAGACCGCGTTGCCCTGTGGCGGGACAGGATTCCCTACACGCCCCAGTTCAACATCACCGGGCAGCCGGCGATCTCGTTGCCGCTGTGCGTGAGCGCCGAAGGTCTCCCCATCGGCATCCAGCTAGCCGCGCGTTACGCCGACGAGGCGACCCTGATCCGCGTGGGCAGCCAGCTTGAGGAGGCCATGCCGTGGAGCAGGCACAAGCCCGCAGTGTGGGTCGGCGATCCATAGTCTCGAGATCCGCAGGCCTGCGGAAGTCGCAGGGCAGCGCGCCCTGCATCTGGCGTTCATCTTGAGTCTTTCGCGTTGGCCGCTAACGGATGCACGGGGCAGGCCGCGACTCCTGCTTCGTAGATGGTCTCACGCCACCTGCGCGAGTCCGGCATCGCTAGCCCGCATATTGCACCAGGCCGCTTCTGCATGGCGCGTAAGTCCTTGGTGCTCTGAAAGTTATCGTCGATTCTGGGCGTGGTTGCTGGATGACAGAACGCTGGCCGCGCCCTCGCCGGTCTTTTCGCCCTGTCCGCGCACGTGCTCCTTCAACCCTAGGCACCGCTAGGCTTTCAGTCGAGAGCACGCGCACAGGACGAAAATCCTCGGCGATCATCACGGCCCCTGGTGCAACATCCGGGCTCTAGTCGAGATCAAGCATCAAGTCCGCATGCTCACGCATCTCGTCCAGCACGTTGTGGCCCAACGCTACCAGAAACAGTTGCGCGCCCTCGCGCCGCGCGAATTTCATCGCAGGGATGAAGTCGCTGTCGCCAGTCACCAGAACGATGATCTCGACCTGCCGCTTCAGCGTCAGCGACGCGATGTCGAGCCCAACGCGCATGTCAACGCCTTTCTGCTGGACGTTGGGCAGGAGATCCTCCGACGTGACCGTCAATTCTGCCGCGTCAGGTGGCATTCGACGGCCACTAAGCGCCCAGCCCCGAAATCGGAGTTCCCCCATCCGCAGGGCAACGAAAGGGACGTCCCGCAACTCGCGGTGCAAGCGCTGGTTGTTTCGAGCCAACGAGGTGTTCGAAAAGGATACGCTCCCGCCAGACAGGGGCTTCCGTTCCGTCGACCGGAGCGGTGGCGCGTCGTAGAAGTAGACCCTGTGAAGTCTGGAGCCCCTGAGGGCCGGAAGGTCGCCCAATTGCCGTACGAAGGCACCCACCGAAGCGGCCGAGAGCGGACTCTCGCGAGACGCGAGCTTCCGCTTCAGGAAGCCGGCATCAATGAGGACGGCGTATCTGCCCAATGACGGAGCGACATAGTTGCCGCGACCGTACGCGGAGCCGAAGCCCTCTTGGATTGTAGCGTACGGCGCGGCGGTGTTTTATCGGAGGCGAGCATGTTACCGCCTACGTGCTCTCACGCAAGCGCGTTGATGCCGGACCTATCGGCCTCACGTCCATCGGTGCCCCCTCAACCCGCGGCTTCGCCTTCCGGTTCCGCCGACGGGTCTTCGCGGGCGTCCTTGTAAAGGTCCGGGAACTGGTAGCGCTTCCCCTTGGCGTTCGCCTTGAAGATCTCCTTGATCTGGTTCCCCAGTTCCCGGTCGTAGACGTGGTAGTCGTACGCCGTCGGGAGTTCGGCGCCATCCCCGACCGGCTCGGTGTCGAACAGGCTGACATAGCCCTTCGGCGCGTTCGAGAAACCCTTGTAGCGCGAGCCGCTCTTGCCCCAGGGCATGCCGTGGTGCACGTTCATGAGCTGCGTGAACCGCGCCGGGTTGCGCGCCAGCGCTTCCGGCGTCGCCGTCTGGCGGTACGCCTCCTGCGTCTGCATGTGCGGTCGGTTGTACATGCCGAGCACCATCAGCCGCAGGCCGTCCGTGTCCTTCGGATACGAGCCGTGCCATGTGTGGTCGCCCCAGATCACCATCGAGCCGGCCGGCGCCTCGATGACCTGCGCGTGGTCGGTCCAGTACTCGGCCTCCTCGATCGAGGGCCAGCGCCGCCAGCGGTGGCTGCACGGGACGAAGGAGAGGCCGCCCTCCTCCTTCGAGTAGTCCGTCACGAGGTAGTTGAAGTTCGCGCCGAACGGCTCGACCGCCATGCTCGGCATCTCGAACTGCGCCCAGTCGGCGTGGACGCCGGTGCCGCCCGCTCCCTTTCCTTTTACCCAGACGTTGTGGAGGCTCAGGATGCAGTCGGTGCCGACGAGCCACTGGATCAGCCCGAGGGCCGCCGGCGTCAGCACCATCTTCTCGAAGGCCAGGTCGTCCCACAGGGTGAAGCGCAGCAGCTCCTGGCCGTCCTCGAACACGCCCGGCAACTCCTCCGGCGTGCATGCCTTGCGCTCGCACGCGACGCGCAGCGCGGCTTCCCGGTACTGCTCGTGCACTTCCGGAGTCGCCACCTTCTCCGGCGGGATGACGGTGAACCCGAACGCCTCGAGCTCCGCCAGGTTCTCGAGCAGGTCGAGCTGCTTCAGTTCACGATACAGCGCCGGGATCGTCTTCCCGGACGGCCAGTCTTCTATCTTCACCTTTCGCCTCCCGTCGGACCGTTACCGCCTCAACCTTCCCGATGGTACTGTATCCGGCCCGACTCGTACCGCGCGCGAGGCGCAGCCGATGTCATCCGAAGCCGCCGTCGCCCCTTCACGCGAGGGGGGGACCCCTCGCCCTCCCGGGCCGCAGGCGCCGACGCCCCTGGCGCGCGCCCGCGCCCTGGCGCCCCAGATCGCCGCGGCCGCCGACGACATCGACCGCGAGCGGGAGCTTCCGGGAACGTTGGTCGAGGCGATGGTCTCCGCCGGCATGTTCCGCCTGCTCGTGCCGCGCTCCATCGGCGGCGAGGAGATGGACTGGCTCGAGTACCTCGACGTGGTCCGCACGATCGCGGAAGCCGACGGCAGCGTGGGCTGGATTCTCAACCAGGGGACGGTGTTCGCGACCACGAGCGCGCGGTGCTCCGAACCCCTCGCCCGGGAGGTCTGGGGAGACCCCCGTACGGTGGTGGGCAACGGACCGCCCAAGGGGTGCACGTCCGTCCCGACCGACGGCGGTTACCTGCTCTCCGGGCGCTGGATGTTCTCGAGCGGCTGCCGGCATGCGAACTGGATCGCGGCACTCACCGTGGAGGACGGCGTGCGGCTGCACATGCTGCCGCGCGACGAGGTGACCCTCGTGGACGTGTGGCAGGTGCAGGGTCTGCGCGGCACCGGCAGCTTCGCGTTCGAGACCGAGGGCCTCTTCGTCCCGGAGCGGCGCGTGATGCACAACTACGGCTCGCAGCGCGAACCGGGTCCGCTCTACGTGGTCCCGCAGCACCTCCTGTTCGCCTGCGGTTTCGGCTGCGTGGCCCTCGGCGTCGCGCGGGCCGGGCTCGACGCCACCATCGCGCTGGCCGA
>JAPPHP010000301.1 GCA_028821035.1 Gammaproteobacteria bacterium
GCTTGCTGCGGCAGGACTCGAAGAATCCGTGGTCCATCGGGTAGGCGAGGTGGAGCGTGTGGGGGTACTTGGCGATGTGGAGGGCGTCTCCCGGCAGGATGGTGTAGTCCACCTGCGAGTCGCAGCTCACCCGGGGACCCGCGGCGAGCCCCCCCGCCACGATGCGTATCTCCGCGGTCCCGCGCACGACCAGCGGCCGGGACGTGAGCGTGTGGGGAAACATCGGAACGATGACGATCGCGTCCAGGCCCGGATGCATGATCGGTCCGCCGGCGGACAGTGCGTATGCGGTGGAGCCGGTGGGGGTGGAGACGATCACGCCGTCGGAGCGCTGCTCGTAGACGAACTCACCATCGACGTACAGCGCGAAGTCCATCATCCGGGACGCCGGGGCGGCGTGCACCACCACGTCGTTGAGGGCGGCGGACCGCTCGAGGGTGTCGCCGCCGCGCTCGATGCGCGCCTCGAGCAGGAAGCGTTCGTCCACGGTGTACTCGCCGGCGAGCACCGCGCCGATCTTGTGCTCGATCTGTTCCGGGGAAACGTCCGCGAGGAAGCCGAGGCCGCCGCGGTTGACGCCCAGCACCAGTACGCCGCTGTGGGCCAGATCGCGCGCCACCCCGAGAATGCTGCCGTCGCCGCCGACGACGACGATGAGGTCGCACTGGCTGCCCAGGTCGGCCCGCGGCGCCGTGGCGTGCCGCCGCCCCGGGAGCATGCGTGCCGTGTCCGCCTCCAGCACGACCTGTACGCCCGCCCTCACGAGGACCTCCTCGACCGCCACGACCGAGTCGACGACATGGGGACTACCGGTCCTGCCCACGAGGCCCACCGTCGTGAATCGCTGTTCGTTCGGGTCCGGCATCCAGCTCGCGCCAACGCACCTGAGGTAACGAATATAGGCTTAGTCGGGTGTCCATCCCAACCCCGGATGTCGAAGCTGACGGCCTCGACCGTCCGCGCGTCCCGCACCGCTTGAAATCTCCCGGCGCTGCGTTCAGGCTACGCGCCGGTTCGCACGAGGGGCACTCCATGGCGAGCGCAACGCAGAGGCAGCCCGCGGACATCGTCGCCGCGCACCGCGGGCTCCAGTCCGCGCGTCGCGAGGATGTCTGGGAACTGCTGCGCGTCGAAGCGGAGCAGAAGGCGCGCGAAGAGCCGATCCTCGGCAGCTACTTCCACGCGACGATCCTGAACCACGGTTCCTTCGGGGCGGCGCTCAGCTTTCGCCTGGCCAGCAAGCTCGACAACCCGATGCTGCCGACGATGCTGATCCGGGACGTCATCGCCGAGGCGATCGCGGACGATCCCACGATCCTGGAGGCGGCGGAGACCGACATCCTCGCCAACTATGCCCGCGATCCCGCCTGCGACGACCTCTCGAGCCCGTTCCTGTACTACAAGGGCTTCCACGCGCTGCAGGCCCATCGCATCGCGCACTGGCTGTGGGGACACGACCGCCGCACGCTCGCGAGGTTCTTCCAGAGCCAGATCAGCGTCGGCCTCGGGGTCGACATCCATCCGGCGGCCCGTATCGGGCGGGGGATCATGCTCGACCACGCCACCGGGGTGGTGGTGGGCGAGACGGCGGTCATCGACGACGACGTCTCGATCCTGCACTCGGTGACCCTGGGGGGTACCGGCAAGGAGGTCGGCGACCGGCATCCGAAAATCCGCCGCGGCGTCCTGCTCGCCGCCGGGTGCAAGATCATCGGCAACATCGAGGTGGGGGAAGGCGCCAAGGTCGGCGCCGGCAGCGTCGTGCTCCACGATGTGCCGCCACATGTCACCGTCGCCGGAGTCCCCGCCGTCATCGTCGGCCGGCCGAGCGAGGAATCTCCCGCGCTCGGCATGGATCAACGCATCGAGTAACCGGCGGCGGCATGCAGACTCTCGGGAACCGCTTCGAGGACCGGACGGTACTGGTCACGGGCGCCGCGTCCGGATTCGGCGAGGCGATGGCGAAGCGCTTCGCCGCGGAAGGCGCGACCGTGCTGGCCGCCGACGTGAACGCGGACGCCCTCGACCGCGTGGTGGCCGAGATCGGCGACGCAGGCGGGCGGGCCGCCTCCAGGCGGGCCGACGTGTCCCGCCCCGAGGATGTCGAGGCCATGGTCGCCGACACGCTCCGACTCGCGGGACGGCTGGATGTCCTGGTCAACAACGCCGGCTTCTCCCACCTCTCGGGTCCGGTCTGGGAACTCGAGGAGGCCGAGTTCGACCGGGTGTTCGCCACCAACGTCAAGGGCGTATGGCTCGGCGTCAAGTACGCCGTCCCCCACATGATCGAGGGCGGCGGCGGCGTGATCGTCAACACCGCCTCCATCGGCGCAGTCGCGCCGCGTCCCGGCGTGACCGTCTACAACTCCACCAAGGGCGCCGTGATGACGATGACCCGCGGCCTCGCGGTGGAACTCGCGCGGTACCGGATCCGCGTCAACGCGCTGAACCCCGTGGCCGCCGACACGGGCTTCATGCGCGGAGCCCTCGGCGTCGATACGCTGCCGGAGGAGAACCGCGCCGCGCTCATCCGGGGCATACCCCTGCGCCGCCTGACGGAGCCCGCGGACGTCGCCGCCGCGGCCGCCTTCCTGGCCTCCGACGAAGCGGAGTTCCTCACCGGCGTGTGCCTGCCCGTCGACGGGGGCCGGAGCATCTCCTGACCCGGCCCGAGGCGGTCAGATGCCGAGGCAGTTCCCCTCCCGATAGATCAGCAGGCACTCCGTCTCCGTCAGGTGGTCGGGCTTCGGACCCGCCAGCCGGAGCGTGCGGAACCCGGCGTCCCGACAGCCCTGCACCGCGGACCGGTAAGCCTCTCGGTGCGCGTCGTCCAGCAGGAGGACGCCCGCCCGGGACAGCGCCCCGACCGCACTCGTCAGACAACGCGCCCGTTCCATGCCATCGACCACGATCAGGTCGAAGGATCCTCCGGTCTCGACGGCCGCGTCCCAATAGCCCGGCCCCGTCGCCCGGTACAGGAGCGTGACGTGGGCCGGAGCCATGCGCCCAACCGTCTCGTACCACGACCGGTCATGCTCCACCGCGGTGACGGCGCCACAGCGGGCGGCGAAGAAGAGGGTGGAGTAGCCAGCGCCGTACTCGAACACCGCGAGCTCCGGTCGCAGCCGCTCTTCGAGCAGGTGAATGGCGGGATAGTTGATCCAGGGCAGCGGGGCCCCGTCCCCATCGACGGGTTTCCGTTCACGGAAGGACCGCAGCAACCCGGTCGTCCGGACAAAGGACCTGCGGTAGTGCAGCAGGCGCAGCGCCCGGAACAGGACGCCGACACGGGAGCGCCGTCCTCGAATCACGGCCCGGCCCCGGAAAGCACGACCCGTGAACGGTAGTCAGTTCCGCCCACCACCGCAAGCGGCTGTACCGGCTCAGGAGACTTCGGAATGCAGGCTTGCCGGATCAGGCAGCCTCGACCTCGACAAGGTACTCGTTCGGCGTTCGCCAACGCAGCGCCCGGTGGGCCCGCCGGTAGTTGTGGAAGAGCTCGCGCTCGGCAAGCCTCGCTGCCGCCGTCGACCTCGATGCGCCTGGCGTTGCCGGCGGTGGCGCAGGACAAGACGCGGCTGGCGATGAACCTGGAAACCGCCGGCCATCTCGTCCACGAGTTCCAGGGCACGCAGGCCCTGCCCGGCGGTCCCCACCGTCTCGACATCCATCCCCGGGCGCTGTCCATCCCCAGGCGCTTGCGGCAAGGCGACAGGCGTGTAACAGTTTGGCCCTCATGCTACTTGTCCATTCATGGCGTTGTTCCAATCGACCCTATGGAAACTCAAAAGATGACAAGAACATTCCTTGCGGTACTGACGACCCTCGCCTTTAGCGGCCTCGCCTGGGTCTCATTCGACACAAGCGCCTCAGAGTTGAAGTTGCATATCGCACCTGCTGAACGCCTGATGACCGAACCGGCCCACGTCGCAGTCGCCGGAGCACCCCCCGGCTCTGAAGTGTGGATTGAAGGAACCTTCACTGACAAGGGAGGGCAAGTGTGGTCATCTCGTGGCATCTACTTCGCCAACCACAAGGGTTTCGTCGACACATCCACATCAGCTTCACTCGCCGGCACTTACCAGGGCGTAGACGCTGAAGCTCTTTTCTGGTCCATGTTGCCTGTGCCCCTCGATGAACTGGACGGGGCCAGCGTCGTCAATCGGCATGAGGACTGGCCGTCTTTTCCCGACTTCGACTCATGGAACGCTGCCTACGAACTTCGCAAGGATCCCGTGGTCATCAACTTCCGCGCCGAGCTACGGGGTGCATTGGCAGGTACGGCCCCTGTCGCTACGGCATCGCAAAGCGTGTCCTTCATCGCTAGTGGGGTCAAACGCATACCCGTATCCGAGGGCGATATTCGCGGGGTGCTCTACGAAGCACCCGGCGGCGGGCCGCATCCGGTCGCCATGATGGTCACCGGGTCTGGCGGTGGAGCCAACGAGGGTAAAGCCGCGTTACTGGCATCCCACGGCATCACCGCACTTGCTCTGGCCCATTTCAACTATCCTGGTCGGCCCAGGATGCTGCTCAATATCCCGCTGGAGTACTTCAGCGAATCAATGAAGTGGCTTGCGGATCGTTACGACAAAGACCGCGTCGTCATCCTGGGCGGCTCCCGGGGCGGGGAAGGCGTGCTCCTGATCGCTTCGGCCTTCCCTGACCAGGTGTCCGCCGTTATTGCAGAAGTGCCCGCGAACATGGTCTTCGCCGGTTGCTGCACCGAGGATCTTGGGTCAGGGCCAGGCTGGACCCTGAACGGGAAGCCGCTGCCTTACGTGGATTGGAAGTACTCAGGTCTGACCAAGAGTGCCATCTGGGCTCCGTCGCACCAATCCCGTGAGGTCTTCCGCAAAGGCATCACCGACCATGATTACGATGATCCTCGCTGGATTCCTGTGGAGCGCATAAGATCACCGATCCTGATGATCACCGGCGACGCGGATGGTCTGTGGGCCGCCGAGATTGCTTCCCAGAGAATTCTGGAACGGCTCAAGGCCAAGGAATTCGCATACCCCGCAGAGCACATCAACTATGCGGGCGCGAGCCATGTGGTGTCCATGCCAATGCTGGTCAAGTCGCTCGCGGATCGCATGCGCAGTCAAGGCTACGGTTTCCTGAGCATGGGGGGACATCCAAGAGCCAACGCCCATGCGCAAACGGATGCCTTCCAACGGACGGTTATGTATATCAAACGTCACGGTTCTTCGGGCTAGGCTTACACAACAACGTCAAACGATGAGGCTCAGAAAGACAACGCGCGATGCCGTCCTGGCGTTCAGTACAGAGGCGGCGGACACCTGGTAATCGTGCCGGCGTTGGTTAAATCCAGAGGCGGGTCTGCAGAAGCTGTGGTATCTGGTGTGCCTGGATTGACGATTGGGGGCACCCCGGCGCGAAGCGCCCACGCGCAGACCGATGCGTTTCGCGGAAGCGTGGACTTCATCAAACACCACGAGTCTGCTGAGGACTAGCCCGGATACGTCACCGATCTACCAAGGAGGGGTTGTCCGGAGGCCGTTGT
>JAPPHP010000205.1 GCA_028821035.1 Gammaproteobacteria bacterium
AGCACGTCGACATCGACGAGAGCATGATCCGGGCCATCGCCAAGCAGGCGGAGGCGGAGCGCGAACGGCGCGCGAAGGTCATCCACGCCGACGGCGAGTTCCAGGCCGCCGAACGCCTCGTCGAAGCGGCCGAGCGCCTCTCGGGGCAGCCGACCTCCATGCAGCTCCGCTACCTGCAAACCCTCACGGAAATCGCCGGCGAGAAGTCGTCCACCATCGTCTTCCCGTTGCCGGTGAACGTCATGGACTCGCTGCAGCGGCTACTCGGCGCAGCCCCCGACGCAGGAACCGAGGACGAGCCTGCCGCATGAGGAACCGTACGTCCCGGCGCAGCGCCGGGACGTACCGACACCACCGCGGGCTCAACGCCCCCTGAAGACGGGCTGCTGCTTGTTGACGAAGGCCTCGGCCGCCGCGCGATGGTCCTCGGAGAGCCCCGCGTGGACATGGTGCGTGGCCTCGAGGTCCAGGCACTCGATCACGTCGGCGCCCATGGCCGCCCGGTTCAGGTTCTCCTTCATGTAGCGGTACGCGATGGGCGGGCCGTCCGCCAGGCGCCGCGCCAGGGCCATCGTCTCCTGTTCCAGCGCATCCGCCGGGAACACGAAGTTCGCGAGTCCGAGACGCTCGCACTCTTCCGCGCCGACGCGATCCGACAGGTAATAGAGTTCCCGCGCTTTCGCAGACCCCACCAGGTGGCTCAGGAAGTACGTGCCGCCGTAGTCGCCGCTGAAGCCGACGCGCGCGAACGCGGTCGTGATGAACGCGCTGTCCGCCATGGTGCGCAGGTCCGCGGCCAGGGCGATGGCGAGCCCGGCGCCCGCCGCCGGCCCTGGCAGCATCGCGATGACCGGCTTCGGCATCAGGTACATGCGTCCCGCGGTGTTGCGCTGGCTCAGCCGCTGCGCGTGAATGCGTTCGTCGAGGGACGGCTCGTTGCCGGCGCTCGGGCCGCTGCCGCCGGCCGCCATGTTCTTGACGTCGCCCCCGGCGCAGAAGGCGCCGCCGGCGCCGGTGACGACGACGGCTCGTACGCTCGCCGACTGCTCGGCCACGTCGAGCGCGCGGGCGAGCCCCGCGGTCATCTCGTTCGACATGGCGTTGCGGGCCGCCGGCCGGTTCAGGGTCATCACGGCCACGCCGTCTTCTTCGTACGCGAACAACTGCTCGGTACCGGTGTCGATCTCGACTCTGCTCATGGTGGGTGGTTTCTCCTGCTGTCCAAAGAGGGTGTGCTTTCGGAAGTTCCGTCAGGGAATCGGCACGCGCGCCGGCGGCACCGCGAGGCCCGCGACGTCCGTCCGGTGCCGGTAGACCGCGCCGACCCGCCCGCCCGGGGCGTCTCCCGAGCCCGTTACGATGTAGAGATCGCGCAGGTCGACGCCGCCGAAACAGACGCTCGTGCACATCGGCTGGGGGACTTCCACGTACTCGCGGAACGTGCCGTCCGGTTCGTAGACGCCGACGGCGCTACCGCCGGCGAGCGCCACCCAGACCGCCCCGTCCCGGGATACGACGAGCCCGTCCGGGGCGCCGCGTTCCGTGCGTACGAAGGGCGTCTTGTCGCCGAGGTCGCCGCCGTCCAGCACCGGGTACGAGAAGACGGTCTGGCGCCGGGAGTCGGAGTGGTAAAGCGTGCGCCCGTCGGGCGAGAAGCCGAGACCGTTGGTGAGTTCCACGTCGTGTCCGACGACGCGGGCGGAACCGTCGAGGTCGATCAGGTAGAGGTTCCCGGCCTGTGGCTCGCGGCCGTCCTCGAAGACCGGGCTCGCGCCCAGGGACCCGGCGTAGACCCGCCCCTCGGCGTCCGTGGTGATGTCGTTGTAGCCCACGTTGCCCTGGTCCGGGTCGCGGTCGAGCAGCGTCACGGTCGCGCTCCCGTCGAACCCCTTGTAGGAGATGTTGCGGCCGCTGACGACCAGCCCGCCGGCGACGTGCGGCGACATCCCGCCGATGCCGCGCCGATGCTCGAACACCGTCGACACGGTGCCGTCGGAGGCCAGGGCGAACACGCCGCCGAACAGGACATCGCTGTAGATCAGGCCCCGGTCGTCGTCCCACACCGGCCCTTCGATCAGGCCGTATCCTTCCGTCAACCGCTCGGGCAAGTTTCACCCTCCCACAGTACGCCCCAAGGGTCGGCTACCGAGTGCGCGGCGCCGCCCCGAAAACCGCCGCACCTTGTCATACCGACCCTTTGTAGGCAAGGTGGCGCGGCTTTCGCGGAATCGTGGGGGAAGCGTTGCTGATCGCATCCGAGCGGCTGGCCGACTTCGTGACGGCGATCTTCATTGCGGCGCGTACGCGGCCGGATTTCGCGCGGGAAACCGCCGAACACCTCGTCGCCGCGAACCTCAAGGGCCACGATTCCCACGGCGTCGGCATGGTGCCGAACTACGTTGACGCCATCGCGAACGGGCACCTCGCACACGATGCCGAAGCCGAGGTGCTCGAGGACCGCGGCGCGATCCTCCGCGTCGACGGCGGGTTCGGTTTCGGACAGGTGGTGGGCCGCCAGGCGACGGATCTCGCGATCGAACGAGCGCGGGACACGGGCGTCGTCACCCTCGGGCTGCGCAACGCCCATCACCTCGGGCGCATCGGCACGTACGGCGAGCGCTGTGCCCAGGCCGGATACGTCAGCCTCCACTTCGTCAACGTGACCGGACACGACCCGGTCGTCTCGCCGTTCGCGGGGCGCGAGGCGCGGCTCCTCACCAACCCGTTCTGCTGCGCCGTCCCGCGTGACGGCGAGCGTCCCGTGCTGCTCGACATGGCGACGAGCGCCATCGCCCTCGGCAAGGTGCGCGTGGCCTACATGAAGGAGGAGGCGGTGGCGGGCGACGCGCTCCTCGACGACGACGGCCGACCGACCACCGAGGCGCGATACCTGTACGAGGAGCCGAAGGGCTCGATCCGGCCCTTCGGCCTGCACAAGGGCTATGGGCTCGGCCTCGTGTGCGAACTGCTCGCCGGCGCACTCGCCGGGGAGCGCACCATCCAGCCGAAGCACCCGCGGCCCAACGCGATCATCAATCACATGCTCATGATCGTCCTGGATCCGGACCTGTTCGGCGGGAGCGCGACCTTCGCCACCGAGGTCGAGGCGATGGCGGACTACCTGCGCGGTACCCCCGCCGCCGAAGGCCACGACCGGGTCCGCCTGCCAGGCGACCCCGAGGCGGAGTCCATGGAGCGGCGGCTCGCGCAGGGCATCCCGATCGACGACAACAGTTGGGCCGATATTCTGGCCGCAGCGGGCCGCGCGGGGCTTTCGGACGACGAGATCGATGCGTTGACGTCGGCCGGGCGGGCCGGCTGACGTCCGACCGGTGTGCCTCAGATGACCGTCGCCACGTCCGCGACCACACTTGTCGGGACCGGCGTGCCAGGCCAGGCGCCGGACGGCCCGATCGGTACGGAAACAGCCATCGCGGAGCCCTTCGGCGTTGTACTCGACCGCCACGGCCACCTGTGTTTCTGCGACCTCGGCAACCACCGCATCCGCCGGGTAAACCGGCACACCCGTCGCATCGAAACCATCGTCGGGACGGGTCGCCCCGGTCATTCCGGCGACGGCGGCCCGGCGCTCGAGGCGGACATCCGCGAACCGTACGAGATCCGCTTCGACCCGGCCGGCGACCTCTATTTCGTCGACATGCCCAGCCACGTCGTCCGCCGGGTCGCCGCGGACGGGAGCCGCATCGACACCATCGCGGGGACCGGCGAGGC
Organism: Gammaproteobacteria bacterium; assembly: GCA_028821035.1. GTDB lineage: Bacteria > Pseudomonadota > Gammaproteobacteria > Pseudomonadales > Azotimanducaceae > VXNE01. Next base: position 3,733 of record JAPPHP010000205.1, read on the forward strand.
CGGCTTCCACGGCGATGGCGGCCCCGCCACCCAAGCCGCGTTCCGACAGCCGCACAGCATCGAGATCGGGCCCGACGGCGCGCTATTCGTGGCGGACATCGGCAATCATCGGATTCGCCGGATCGATCCCGATACGGGCGTTGTCGAGACGTTCGCGGGCACCGGGGAGGAGGCGCCGGCGGTAGACGGCGGCGACATCGCGCACACCCCGCTGCACGGCCCACGGACCCTGGCCTTCGACGAGCATGGGGACCTGTACCTCACGCTGCGGGAGGGCAACGCCGTGTACCGGATCGACATGACAAGCCGCACGCTCCACCACGTCGCCGGCACCGGCCGGGGCGGCTACCGTGGCGACGGCGGCGATGCGAAGGCCGGGGACCTCGCCGGGCCCAAGGGCATCTCCGTGACCCGCGCCGCCGTCTACATCGCCGACACCGAGAGCCACACCGTCCGCCGCATCGACCGGCGCAGCGGCATCATCGCCACCGTCCTCGGCGACGGCACGCGCCATGACGGCCCCGACGGCGACCCGCTGCGGTGCGGGCTCGCCCGGCCCCATGGCGTGTTCGCGGACGGCAACGGGCGCGTATTCGTCGGCGACAGCGACAACCATCGGGTAAGGGTGCTGCAAACGCCATGACCCCCACCCCACGCAGGGAGAAGCACGCATGATCTACGAGGAACGCCGCATCCGCCTGCATCCGGGGAGTTTCGCCAACTATCGGACCTGGGCCCTGGAGACGCTGTGGCCGGAGCTCACCGCCGCCGGCCACCGCCCGCTCTGCGTGCTCAACGGGCTGATCGGCGCCCGGGCCGAAGAGGTCGTGTGCTTCAGCGGTTTCGAGGACTTCGACGCGTGGCAGGACGCGCAGCCGCTCCTGGCCGGCGGCGCGGACGGCCCCCGGCAATGGATCGCGTCCGAGGAGGCGCGTCCCCTCCTCGCCTCGTCCTATCGCCCCACCGGGCCCACGCGTCCCGAGGACCGGCGGCCCGTCTACGGGCTGCGCCGCTGGTGGATCCGCCCAGAGGACTGGCTCACCTTCAACCGCCTTTCCTTCGAAGGCGTCTGGCCGCCGCTCGACCACATGGGCCACTGGGTGCTCGGACAGTTCCGCGACGCGGCCACCACCTCGCCGCTCGCGATCATCAACCTGGCCGGCTACCCCGACGTCGCCCACTGGCAGTACACGCGCAAACCGTCCGAGCACGACGTGCCCGCGGAACTGCTCGAGAAGTTCGCGACGCTCGGACGCGAGCGGAGCAAGCTGGTGCTGACGAGCTACGTGTGCCTGATGGCGGCGCACTGGCCGGACTGAGCGCACGGCGGGGGCCCGCTCGCCCCCCGCGCAGTCTCAGGGTGTCTCGAGCGGGAGCAACTCGACGCCGTCGACGCTCGCGGCGCGGCGATCGAACGTGTACGGCGGCGGCGCGCCTTGCCGCCGCGCCGCGTACCCGAGGGCCGCGTCCGCAACGTCTTGGGCCTTCTCCAGGACAACGCCTTCCGTGGCAAGCAACTCCAGGAGAACCGAGGCGTTCGCGTGGCGCTCCGTAGAACCCGCTGAGCACCCACACGAGTTCGTGTCGAGCGCGATCACCGGCCAGAAGCACCCTCCGCTATGGCATCGTCCATTTGCCCGAGAGACACCGCCGGCCCATCGTAGTCGATGGCTCCAAAGAGACGCTCGACAGGTTGAACGGCGAGAATGCGTACCTGTCCACCGGAAACGACGTACCGAATCCGGTCGCCGGCGCCAACGCCCAACGCGGTTCGAAAAGCCTTCGGGAGCGTCG
>JAPPHP010000219.1 GCA_028821035.1 Gammaproteobacteria bacterium
GTTCCGAGGCGGCGGCCACGATGTCGTCCGGCGGGCGTTCGGCGAGTACCCGCCGCACGGTCGAGGAGGCGCTCAGGGTGACGATGGTGCCGGGCGTCGCGGCCAGCCGGCGCCGCGCGATCCGTACCGTGTCGTCGAGGGCCGCGTCCGCCAGGGCGAGCACGTCGTCGCAGTGGTTGGCAGCGCGGTGCGCAACGGGAGATTCGCCGGAGGGCAGCGTGTCGATCCAGTGCTGGACGACCCTGCCCACGGCGCCCATGCTCGGGCGCGCGTCGCGCAGGACCTCTGCGCAACGCAGGATGCCCGGTCCGTCGTCCGGGTCCGCCGCCCGCGCGAACTCCCGGAGCGCCGCGAGCGCATGACGCGCGAGGACGGCCGCACCGTCGGTGGTATTGGCGCGCAGTCGGTCGGCGAGTTGGTGCGGGTCCCCGGGGGAGGCCGGCAGGATCAGCGGCCCGTGAACTGCGGCTTGCGCCGTTCGAGAAAGGCGCGGACACCCTCCTCGAAGTCCTCGGACTGGAACATGGCGCCGAGGTGCACCATCAGGTGATCGACGGCGGTGTCGTAGGATTCCTCGAGGCCCATGCGCATCATGCGCTTGGTGGTCTGCACGGCCATCGGCGCGTTGTCGGCGATCTCGCCGGCCCACTGCAGCGCCGTCGGCATGAGTTCGTCGTCGGGCACCACGGTGTTGACGAGACCGATCTCCCTGGCCTCCTCCGCGCCGAGCGTGCGGGCCCGGTAGTAGAGTTCGGCCGCCTTCGCCCAGCCGATGAGCCGGGGCAGGAGCCACGTGCCGCCGCTTTCGGGCACGACGTTCCGCTTCGCGGTCACCGCCGCCATCTTTGCGCTCTCAGCCGCGATACGGATGTCGGCGAGCAGGGTGATGTCCATGCCGTAGCCCGCCGCCGCGCCGTTGACCGCGCACACCACCGGCGTGTCGATGTTCCACATGACGTTGATGGGCGCATCGCGCAGGTCGAAGAGCTGGCGCGGCCGGTTCTGTCCCCGCGTCGTCGCCTGGCTCCCGATCCCGCCCTGGCCGACGGCGACCAGGTCGAGCCCGGAGCAGAAGCCTCGCCCGGCGCCGGTCAGGACGATGCAGCGGATGTCGGGATCCTTGTTGGCCTCGACCAGCTTCGCCGACAGTTCCCCGAGCATCTCGGGGCTGATGGCGTTCAGGCGCTCCGGGCGGTTGAGCGTCAGGATGAGAATGCGATCCTGCTGTTCGACGAGGAGTTCGTCGGTGGCGGAAGCGCTGATGGTCATGGCGGCCTCCCGGGGGCGGGCGAAAAAGGGGCAAGTGTACGCGCAAAGGGGTGGGCCGGCAGTCGAAAGTGTCGTGCCGCGGCGTTTGCGCAGGCCCTCTCTGGCGCCGAATCCGCTAGAATTCGCTGCCGTAGGCTGAGTGGGGAACGCCGTTGGAGAAGACGCCGCCGGGACTCATGGACGATGTCGGGATCGAGGCACTCGGAGAAGGGGAGAGAAGGGCGAGGGGCGGCGACGAAGCGACACTCAAGGAACAGCCTCTGAGTCTCTTGAGCGACCTGTTGCGGGCGGACTTGGGGTTCCACGGCACCAACGGGAAGTTCGCGACCCACGGCTGGCACCCCTTTCCGGCCAAATTCCCACCGCAACTCCCGCAGTTCTTCATTGAACAACTGTCGGAGCCGGGACAGACCGTCCTCGATCCCATGTTGGGTTCCGGGACTACCCTAGTGGAGGCCCAGCGAGTCGGCCGACACGCGATTGGCTGCGACATCGATCCGCTAGCGCGGCTGATTGCGGCCGCGAAGTTGGCTCCGGTTCCTCCGATTGATGCTCTCCAGAGCGGACGTGCTGCCTTGGAGAGTGCCCAAAGGGACTATTGGACTCGGCGCAAGGACCTTGAGGGGGAGCTTCGCAGCCGGTTCGACGGGAAGACGCGGGACTTCCTGGACTACTGGTTCCTACCTGATCGTCAGCTAGAGTTGCTGGCCCTCCTCAGGCACATCGAAGGCGTCGAGAACCAGCCCATGCGGCAGTTCCTGCAAGTCGTCTTCTCTTCAACCATCATCGCGAAGTCCGGTGGCGTCTCGCTGGCGCGCGACCTTGCACACACGAGGCCGCATCGCGTCTTGGACAAAGCGACGCCGTCCGCTTTCGCGGCTTTCGAGAAGCGGCTGAAAGCCAACGCGGTGCCTGGATGCGCGCCTTCGTCCGCCGTCAAGACCGAAGTGCGGGCGGCGAGCGCGAGTGACACCGGACTGTCTACCGGAAGCGTGGACCTGATCGTGACGTCACCACCCTATGCCAACAACGCGATCGACTACATGCGGGCCCACAAGTTTTCCCTGGTGTGGCTCGGGTGGACTCTCGACGCGCTCACCGACATCCGCAAGACCTATCTCGGACACGATGCGCTGGCACTGGAGAGTTCCATCTCGTTGCCGGGTCGCTGCGAAACGACATTGGCCAGACTGGCCGAGTTGGATGGGCGGAAAGCTCAGGTTCTCCGTCGGTACTTCTGCGAAATGTCGGGAGTGCTGGCGGAGATGCATCGCGTTCTCCGTTCGGGAGGCTCGGCAGTAGTGGTAGTCGGCACGTCGACTCTCAGGGGGATGGACGTGGAGACGCACAAGGCCCTCGAGGCAATTGCCGAAGGTCTCGGCTTTGCGTCGGCGGGGATTGGGGTGCGTCGTCTCGACCGGGACAAGCGGATGATGCCGGCGCGATGGGGCGACTCGAGGCAGAGCCAGATTGAGCACCGGATGCACGAGGAGTACGCGATCGGACTGGTCAAGCCGTGACGCGGGGAAAGCTGGCCGAACTCCGTGAGCATTACCACCAGAGCCTTTTCGAGGACCTCGTTCGCATCCAGTCAGGGCGACCGAACAACGCCGACAAGTCGAGCAAGTCCAGCGTTCAGATCAGCCGCGGGGTCATCGAGCGAATAGGACTCGAGGTGAAGACAGGTGCCGTGTCGGGACAGGCGAAAGGCTCCTTGTTTGAAGCGGCTACTCGCGCGTTCCTTCGTCAGTCTTTCGAGGCCCTCGAACACCTACGCCCAGGCCTCTGGCATTTCTCGGTTGGCGGCAACATCTGGGACTTCGAGCAGTACCGGCACCTCAGGGACATCAAGGAGGTTGTAGACGAGAACCGGGAACTACAGACGGTCTTCGGCGACTACATCGTCAGGCCCGATATTGTGGTTTCGCGGAGTCCGCTCGCCGACGACGAGGTCAACGAAGCAGCAGTCCTCCTCGCTCCGGATGACATTGGCGTGGCGGACCGGACACCCCTGCGCGAGGCGAACGCGGACGATGAACCGGTGCGCATCCTACACGCGAGTGTGTCGTGCAAGTGGACAATTCGCAGCGACCGATCGCAGAACGCCCGGACAGAGGGCCTGAACCTCATTCGCAACCGGAAGGGGAAGACGCCCCATATAGTCGCGGTAACGGGAGAGCCCCTCCCATCGCGTATTGCCTCGCTCGCGTTTGGGACCGGCGACATTGACTGCGTCTATCACTTTGCCTTGGCAGAACTGCTCGCGGCGACCAAGGCGGAAGGAAATGAGACGGACGGCGACCTTCTAGAAACGATGGTCCGGGGCAGCCGCTTGCGGGACATTAGTGACCTGCCGTTCGACCTCATCACCTAGGCAGTTTCCATGCCACAACGCATCATCGACTTCGCCGTCGGCCGCACCAACCCCGAGACCTTCCCCATCGAGCGCATGCAGCGCGCCGCGGCGGAGGCCATCGCGCGCGAGTTCGTCGAACTTACGGACTATCCGGGCAAGCTGGGCCACCCCGGCCTGCGGGCCGCGATGGCCCGCCGGGAGTCCGAGCGCGAGGGCGTGCCGGTGGACCCCGAGCGCATCGCACTGACGAACGGCTCGATGCAGGGCGTCACGCTGGTCGCCGAGGCGCTCACCCGGCCGGGCGACACCGTCGTCTGCGAAAAGTTCACCTACGTCGGCACGATCGGGGCGTACCGATCCCTCGGCATCGACATGCAAGGGGTGCCGGTGGACGAGGAGGGCATGCGCGTGGACCTGCTCGAGGCGAAGCTCGACGAACTCGGGGAAGTGCGGAAACCGAAGTTCATCTATGCGCTCACCACGTATCAGAACCCGACCGGGGCGACGATGCCGGTGGAGCGCCGGCGGCGTCTTGTCGAGATCGCCGAGCGCCGCGGCATCCCGATCGTCGAGGACAACTGCTACGGCGACGTACACTTCGACGGCGAGAAGCCGCCGGCGCTGTTCGCGCTGTCCGACTACGCGGGCATCGTCTACCTGTGCTCCCTGTCCAAGATCCTGGCGCCTGGACTGCGGCTCGGCTACGTGTACGCCCAGCCTCCCCTCCTCGACCCGATCCTGGCGCGGCGCCATGACGCGGGCAGCAATACCTTCGCCGCCGCCGTGGTGGCGGAGCTATACCGGGATGGCGTCTGGGATCTCACCGAGGAACTCAACGCGTCGCTCAAGGTCAAGAAGAACCTCGTGGTGGACGGCCTCGGCAACGAACTGTCGGACCTGTGCGCGTGGTCGAACCCGGCGGGCGGGCTCTTCGTATGGGTACGCTTTCCGGACGACGTCGACCTGGACCGGCTTGCCCGGCTCGCGGCCGAGCGCGGCGTGCACTACGCGCCGGGCGCCAACTTCCACATCCACGGCACGCGCATACCGTACCTGCGGCTCGCTTTCGGGCACGTGCCGGACGCCGACATCCGGGACGGGATACCGATTCTCGCCCGCTGCATCCGGGAGGCGCGCACGAGCAACGCGGCGCGGGAGTTCGACAGCCTCTTCGACTGAGCGCGTCAGGAGACGCGCAGACCGTCCGGGTCGATCGCCGCGGACACGACGTGCAGGCCCGCCCGCGTGACGGCGGTGCCGAAGGCGTCGAGCGCCTCGGCGTCTTCGGAGAGCGCCACGCCCATGTCGCCGCCGCCCGCGCCGCAGGGTTTGTAAAGCACGTCGTGGCGCCGGCCCAGCATCATCGCTGCGCGATGGGGTCCGGAGAAGATGCCGATCCCGGCCGCACGGTCCAGCGCGTCGAGGGCGTCCACGTACTCCGTGAGAGGGGCGAGGAACGAACGTCGCGCCTCCGCCACGGCCCGGGCGCACTCCACCAGGCGGCGCAGTTCCGGCGGTTCGTCGTCGCGCTTCCACTCGTTGAAGCGCTGCACGAACTCCCGGGTCTCCGTGCTCCAGCCAACGTAGACGAAGACGGATCGGATGCTGGAAGACCACGGCATCGACCGGGCTGTTCCCGCCTGGTACCGGATCACTCCGCCGGTGAACGCTGCCGCGACGTCGAGTCCGCTGCCGCTGCCGCCCTGCAGGTCACGGTGGATCGCGAGCGCCTGCGGCAGGGTGCAGTCGCGACCCGCGACGCGGGCGATCGCGCCGGCCACCGCGACCGCGGCCGCGGCGCTTGAACCGAGGCCGAGCTTCGCGCCGTCGTGATAGCAGGGGCGGGAGTCGGTTTGGATGCCGAGGTGTTCGGGCAGCGTGGCCGCCTGGATGTC
>JAPPHP010000041.1 GCA_028821035.1 Gammaproteobacteria bacterium
AACTCGGGGAGCAGGCCGCCAGCAAGCCGGTCAGCGCCATCCACGGGAGGCGGGCGCTACGCGGGAGACAGCAGGCCATCGAGGCTCACGTCCAGTTGTCGGGTGCCGGACTCGGCGAACGCCCGCAGGCGGTCGACGACGGTCTCGAGCCCCGGTGCGGGTTCCAGCGCGGCGGGGTCGATGGCCTCGGGGAGATGCCGGTAGAGGTCCCACAGCGTGACCGTCTTCAGGCTGCGGCCGAGGGTCAGCAGCCCGTCGTCGGTTCGGCGCAGGAGCTTCTCGCGCTCGAGCACGCCGAAGATACCCTGGCGGTCTGCGGAGTTCAGGTCCGCATCCCTGATGAGCGCGTCGGGGTTGACAGGCGCGCGCTTCATGTGCGCTTCGTTCAGCGTGGCGATTACTCGCGCGCACTGCAGGATGCGCGGTTGGCCGGTCGCAGGGGCGCGTTCCGCGGGCAGCGACAGGGTGCGGACGAAGACCGCGCCCGCAAGGACCATCGACCAGACGAGGTACAGCCAGATGAGGAAGAACGGCACGGCGGCGAACGTCCCGTACACCACCGCGGTCACCGACTGCACGACGAACTGCGCGAACAGCCACCGGGCGGCCTCGAACAGCAGCATCGTCAGCACGCCGCCGAGCAAGGCGTGCGGGAAAGGCACGGGCGTGTTCGGCACGGCGAAGTAGAGGAGCGTGAACGTCGCGGTGATCGCCAGCGTGGGGAGCATCGCGATCACGAACTCGCGCACGCCGAGCGTGTCGAGGTCCGTGACCAGCGGCAGGGCGTACAGGTACGACGTCGCCAGGAGCGCCCCGATCAGGAGCGGCGGCCCGAAGCTCAGGACGCCCCAGTAGACCAGCAGCCGCTGCAGACCGGTGCGCGGGGCGGGGACCCGCCAGATGACGTTGAACACCTCCTCGATGTTGAACAGCGCCAGGATCGCCGTCACGAGCACCATGGCGAAACTCAGCACGCCGAGTTCCGCGGCCTCCGCCGAGAACTCCGCGAGCTGCCGTGCCACCGCGGCCCCGGCGTCGGGCACGAAGTTCTCGAACACGAAGGCCTCCACGCTCTTGCCGAGCACGGAGAGTTCCGGGAACGCGGACAGGAACACGTAGGTCACCGTCATGACCGGGACCAGGGCGAGGAGCGTCGTGAAGGTCAGCGCGGCCGCGCTGTGCATGCAGCGGTACTCGAAGAACTGGCGCACCAGCGTCCGCAGGAACCAGCGGAGGTAGTCGAAGAGTCGCTGCAGCATGTCCACGCACCGTGGGTTGCGGTGGCCGGATCATACTCCCCGTGTCGGCAGCGACCGGGGCGCGGCGCGGGTGTCAGGAAGGCCCGGTCATCACCCCGGCGCCCACCAGCACCTCCTCGATTTCCGAGAGGATGGCGGGGTCGTCGATGGTCGACGGGGTGACGTACGGCTCGCCGTCGATCATCTTGCGCAGCACCTGGCGCAGGATCTTGCCCGAGCGCGTCTTCGGCAGGCGCGGGACGACCAGGGCGCGACGGAAGTTGGCGAACGGGCCGACGCCTTGCCGCACCATCTGCACGAGTTCCCGCTCGAGGGTGGCCGCGTCGAGGTTCACGCCGTCCTTCAGCAGCAGGAGCCCGAGCGGTACCTGCCCCTTCTCCTCGTCCCGGATCCCCACGACGGCGCATTCCGCCACCGCCGGGTGGTCGGCGACGACCTCTTCCATCTGGCCCGTGGACAGCCGGTGCCCGGCGACGTTCATGACGTCGTCGACGCGTCCCATGATGTAGACGTAACCGTCCGCGTCGCGGTAGCCGCCGTCCCCGGTCAGGTAGTACCCCGGGTACTGGCGGAAGTACGTCTCGACGAAGCGGTCGTGGTCGCCCCAGACGGTCGGGAAACAGCCGGGCGGCAGCGGCTCGGCAACCACGACGTTGCCCTCCTCGCCGGCGGGCAGTTCCCGCCCGTCGTCGTCGAGGATGCGCAGGTCGTAACCGGGTACGGGAAAGCTCGGGCTGCCGGCGCGGGTCTCGTGCAGGTCGTATCCCGCCATGTTCGCGCAGATCGCCCAGCCGGTCTCCGTCTGCCACCAATGATCGATGACCGGGATGCCCGGCAGGAGGTCGCGGAGCCAGTGATAGGTGGGCGGGTCGAGGCGCTCGCCGGCGACGAAGAGATACTCGAGGCAGCTCGTGTCGTAGGCGTCCTTGAGCCGGGCGTCCGGGTCTTCCTTCTTGATCGCGCGGAAGGCGGTCGGCGCGACGAAGAACGACTTCACCCGGTGCTCGGCGATGACGCGCCAGAAGGCCCCGGCATCCGGCGTCCGGACGGGCTTGCCTTCGTAGAGGATGCTCGTGCAGCCCTTGAAGAGGGGCGCGTACGCGATGTACGAATGCCCCACGACCCAGCCCACGTCCGACGCCGCCCAGAAGACGTCGCCCGCGTCCAGGCCGTAGACCGCGTTCATGGTGTAGTGGAGCGCGACCGCGTGTCCGCCGTTGTCGCGCAGGACGCCCTTGGGTTTGCCGGTCGTTCCGGAGGTGTACAGGATGTACAGGGGATCCGTGGCGTCCACGGGCACGGCGTCGGCCGGCGCGCTCGCGGCTTCCCACTCGGCCCAATCGAGGTCACGGCCCGGGACAAGTTCGGCCGCGGCCTCGCGGCGCTGCAGGATCACGCAGTGGTCCGGCTGGTGTTCGGCCAGCGCGAGGGCGTCGTCGAGGAGCGGCTTGTACGGAATCACGCGGTCGAACTCGATGCCGCAGGACGCCGAGAGCACGAGTTTCGGTTCGGCGTCATCAATGCGCGCGGCCAGTTCGCGTGCCGCGAATCCTCCGAAGACGACCGAATGCACGGCGCCCAGGCGCGCGCAGGCAAGCATCGCGACGACGGCCTCCGGCACCATCGGCATGTAGATGACGACGCGGTCGCCCTTGCCGACGCCCAGGCGCGCGAGCCCGCCCGCCGCGCGGGCCACCCGGTCCGTCAGTTCCGAGTACGTGAACTTCCGGACCTGCCCGGTCGCCGGGGAGTCGTAGATGAGCGCCACCGCGTCGCCCCGGCCGGCGGCGACGTGGCGGTCGAGGGCGAGCCAGGCCGTATTGAGCCTGCCGCCCCGGAACCAGCGCCAGGCGCCGTTCTCGTCCCGGTCCAGGATCGTCTCGGGGAACTCGAACCAGTCGATCTCCCGGGCCTGCTCGCGCCAGAAGTCCTCCGGTGCATCCAGCGAACGCCGGTATTCCTCCGCGTACCGCTTCATTCGACGGGGGTCTTGACCCCGGCGCGCACGGGTGGCCGCGCCGTGGCCCCGGAGGCGGCTGCCGACCGGCGGCGTGGGCGTACCGGCCCATAGCGCTCAGCCAGTTCCGGGTAGTCCGGCTTCGCGGCGAGCAGCCGCCGATAGGCCGACGAGTGCCGGGGAATCCGCTTGTGCTTCGCGTAGAAATCGACGGCCCGGCGCCAGGCTTCGTCCAGGCCGTGGGACCAGATCGAGACGGTGGTGTTGACGAGCCGGTCCTCCCGCGCGGAGTGGATGCCGATCTGGAAGAGCGGGGTGGTCCGCCCGTTCTTCTCCTTCTTTCTGCGGTAGAGGATGCCGCGCACGCGGCCCCGTTCGTCGAAGTGGATCTCCCGGGCGGCGCGCTCCCGGGCGTTGCGTTGGGACGACGCGAGTTCGGCGTCCCGCGCCTCGGCGGCCCGGCGCACGCGCGTGCGTGCGGCGCCGCGCATGGGCCGGCCGGCCGCCTTCAGGGAGAAGTACTCCTGGTAGGTCCTGTTGTCGATCTGGCGGCGTACCCGGAAACCGTGGAATCCGGGCGTGTCCAGATACTCCACGCTCATGGCGCTTTCCCTCTCTCGCCTGCCGCCGGCCTCCTTCCCCGGCCGGGGGCGTGGTTCTTGCCCGGGCGCGACGAGAGACACCCGGGTGCGTCTTGGGATCAACCCGCGGGGATGACGCTCTTCCCCCGCAGCGCTTCGATATCCTCCTGGCTGAATCCGGCGTCGGCGAGCACGTCCACGGAGTCTTCTCCCGGAACGCGCGCGCCATGCGAGATGGTGGGGGCCGTGCGGCTGAAGCGCGGCGCCGGGGCCGGCTGCACGATGCCCTCGACGTCCACGAACGTATCGCGATGCTTGTTGTGGGGGTGATCGGGCGCTTCGTAGATCGACAGCACGGGCGCGAAGCACACGTCCGTCCCTTCCATGATCTCGCACCATTCGTCCCGGGTGCGCGCCTTGAAGACCTCCACCAGTTCGTCCTTGAAATCCCCCCACTGGCCCGTGTCCATCTGCGGTCCGAACCGGTTCGGGTCGATGCCCGACTTCTCGACGAGCAACTGGTAGAACTGCGGCTCGATGGAACCGACGCAGACGTGCTCGCCGTCCTTCGTCTCGTAGGTGTTGTAGAAGTGCGAGCCCGTGTCGAGGAGGTTGGTGCCGCGGCGGTCGCTGAAGCGGTCGCCCATCGAGAAGAACATGGCCATCAGGGCGGCGGCGCCGTCCACCATGGCCGCGTCGATCACCTGGCCCTTGCCGGAACGCTGCGCCTCGAGCATTCCGCACACGAGGCCGAAGGCCAGCAGCATGCCGCCCCCGCCGAAGTCGCCGATCAGGTTGAGCGGCGGCACGGGCTTCCGACCTTCCTCGCCGATGGCGTGCAGCGCTCCCGCGAGGCCGATGTAGTTGATGTCGTGGCCGGCCGCCTGTGCCAGGGGTCCTTCCTGTCCCCAGCCCGTCATGCGCCCGTACACCAGGCGTTCGTTGCGCGCCATGCAGTCCTCGGGTCCGAGCCCCAGGCGTTCGGTCACGCCTGGGCGGAACCCCTCGAACAGTGCATCCGCCGTCTCGCAGAGCTTGAGCACGACTTCGATGCCCTCGGGCTGCTTGAGGTCGACCGCGATCGAGCGGCGGTTGCGCGCCAGCACATCGCGGGGCCGTGTGGTGGCATTGCTCACCCGGTCCACCCGGATGACCTCGGCGCCCATGTCCGAGAGCATCATGCCGCAGAAGGGGCCGGGTCCGATCCCGGCCAGCTCGACCACGCGGAATCCGTTCAGCGGTCCCATCGTCTTCCCCCTCCTCCCATCGTCCTCCCCCAAGGCCCTGACACCGGCCGGTGAGTGTACGGAGGTTCGCGGGGGGTTGTCTAACCGCGTGCGGTGGTCGCGTTGACAACTCCGGGACCCCTGCGTAGCGTCGCTCGGGGTCGGAAAGGGGAGAGGGGGCCGCATGCACCGGACGAGCTGGCTGATGCTTTACGCCTGGAGCTTGCTGGGCGTGGGCGCCCCGTTCGCGCTCGCCGTGGACGATGCGGCGATCGCGGACGTGAGCAACACCGCGGAGTGGCTCACGTACGGCCGCAACCACAACGAGCAGCGCTTCGCCCCGCTCGACCAGATCAACACCGGGAACGTTGCCGGGCTGAAACTCGACTGGTACCTGGACGTGCTGGACGCGGTGGGGCTCGTCTCGACGCCCCTGGTGGCCGACGGCGTCATGTACTTCGTCGGCTC
>JAPPHP010000334.1 GCA_028821035.1 Gammaproteobacteria bacterium
CATCCGATCATCCAGGAGACTCCCATGGACCTCGACCGCTACAAGACGCTCACCCTCACCCGCGACGGCCGCATCCTGACCATCGCCATCGACAACGGCCCCATGAACGCCGTGGACGACGACCTGCACCACGAGCTGGGGCACGTCTTCGTCGACGCCCAGGACGACGCGGACAGCGACCTGGTCGTGCTCACCGGCGCCGGCCGCGCCTTCTGCGCCGGCGGCGACATGGCCTGGTTCCAGGACATGATCGACGACACGTCCCGCTTCCGCGGCATCCTGCCGGACGCCAAGCGCATCATCATGACCCTGCTCGATCTCGAGAAACCGATCGTCTGCCGGCTGAACGGCGCCGCGGCGGGTCTCGGCGCCTCTCTCGCCCTGCTCTGCGACGTGATCGTGGCCGACGAGGACGCGAAGATCGGCGACCCGCACGTCAAGGTCGGGCTGGTGGCCGGGGATGGCGGGGCGGTGATCTGGCCCCAACTCATCGGCTATGCCCGCGCCAAGGAGTGGCTGCTGACGGGGGACATGATGACGGCCGTAGAGGCGGCGGAGATGGGCCTCGTGAACTACGCCGTTCCCGCGGAGGAACTCGACGCGAAGGTGACCGAGATCGTCGATCGCATCCTCGCAAACCCCCGCTGGGCGGTACGCTGGACCAAGACAGCGGTGAACCTGCCGCTGCGCGAGATCGCGAACCGGGTCTCCGATGCCGCCCTCGCCTACGAGGCGTTGTCGAACGCGACGAGGGACCGCCAGGAAGCCGTCAGCGCGTTCGTCGAGCGGCGCAAGCCGGAGTTCGGCGGGGAGTGATCGCGGTTCCTGGGTCAAGCTACCCTAGCAACGTCAAGGCACACGAGAGAGAGCAAATGAAGGAGGAGCCTCCCAGGACCCTCACCGACCGACAGGCAGCCGAGATCGATGCGCTGGCCGACCTCCCCGAGGAGCAGATCGACACCAGCGACATCCCGGAGATTCCGAACTGGTCCGACGCCCGACGTGGCCTCCTCGATCAGCCACCAGCGACGCGAGCCTGAGAGTGTCCGTCAGCGAGGCTCCCAGGGGATTCATCCCCCTCGTCTTCGAGGAGCGCACTGCCGAAGAGATGAGCGATCGCGCAAGTCGTTTCTACGACCTCATGCGCCGTCGTCGCACCGTCCGGGATTTCACCGACCGACCGGTTCCGGCCGACATCATCCAACACGCCCTGCTCACCGCCGGTAGCGCGCCAAGCGGCGCCCATCGCCAGCCGTGGCACTTCGTGGTGGTCACGGACACGGCGAAGAAGGCCGAGATCCGGGAGGCGGCCGAGCGGGAGGAACGCGAGTTCTACGGCCGGCGCGCCTCGAAGGAGTGGCTCGAAGCGCTCGCGCCGCTGGGCACGGACCCGAACAAGCCTTTCCTGACCACCGCACCGGTGCTGATCGCGGTGTTCCTAAAGCGGTTCACGCTCGTCGAGGACCCCAATGGCGGAGCACCCACACGACTCAAGAATTACTACACCACAGAGTCCGTAGGCATCGCTACGGGCTTCCTGATCGCGGCGCTGCACAACGCCGGGCTGGCGACGCTGACCCACACCCCGAGCCCGATGCGGTTCCTGAACGCCCTGCTCGACCGCCCGCGCCACGAGCGGCCTTACCTGCTCCTGGTGGCTGGCTATCCTGCCCCGGACGCGAACGTGCCCGTGCTCGAGCGTTACACGCTGGACGAACTCGCCACGTTCGTCTGAACGCTTACTCGCTCGGCGCGAGCTGCCCCGGCGGCGTTCCCGGCGGCGGAGTCGGGCGCGTCACCGAGATCATCGCCCGGTCCGCGGCCGGATCGTAGTCCGGGTTGTGGGTCGGCAGGGTCGTGCCGACGGCCGCAAGATAGGACTTCAGCTCCTCGTGCAGGGACGCGGCGACTTCGGGCCGGAAGGCCGACAGGTCCGTGGTCTCCGAGAGGTCGAGGTCAAGGTCGTAGAGATACGTGCGTCCCGAGTCGAGTTCCCAGATCAGCTTGTGGTTGCCGCGGCGGATGGCGGTCTGCGGGGCGACCTGCTTCATGTTGCGGTACGCGCCGTAGTACCACACGAGGGCCTCCGTGCCGCGCTCGACTGCGCCTTCCCCGCCGTTCGCCAGCACGCCGTGCAGGCTGCCGCCGTCCTGGTTCTCCGGCAGCGGCGCGGTCGCGCCCACCCAGTCCGCGATGGTGGCGAAGAAATCGTAGCCGATGGCCGGGACGTCGCTGCGGGTGCCCCCGTCGATGCCCGGTCCGCGGATGAACAGCGGCACGCGGATGCCGCCTTCCCAGACATGCGTCTTGCCCCACGCGAGCGGTACGTTGCTCGTCACCGGCAGGTCCGACTCGCCACCGTTGTCCGACGTGTAGATGACGTACGTCGAGCCCGCGAGGCCGTGCTCGTCGAGGGCGTCGAGGATGCGGCCGACCCCGGCGTCGAGATCCGCGGTCATGCCCGCGTACACGGTGTTCGAGTGGACCAGGTTGACGAAGCGGCCGAACGGGCCGCCGCGCGGCGGCTCCGGCACGATGAGGCCATTGAACTCCTCGACGGTCTCGGCCTTGGCCAGTACCGGGGTATGCACGGCGTAGTACGAGGCCTGCACGAAAAACGGCTTGCCGGCCGCCGCATGCTCGGCGATGAAGCGCACGGTCTCGTCCGTCACTTCGTCGGTGCGCTTCGGATCGGGCAGGCCCTGGTCTCCCGGCGCGTTGGTCGTGATGCCGTTGTGCTCGTCGTAGCCGTGGAGTTCCGGGTTCTCGCCGCCCATGTGCCACTTGCCGAAGTGGCCGGTCGCGTAGTTCGGATCGTGCGCCTTCAGGAACTCCGCGATCGTCACCTCCTCCTCGGGAAGGTCACTGATCGGCAGCGGGACGTTCATGGGCTTGTTGACGTACATGGCATCGTAGAAGAACTGGATGCCCGCGCGTCCTTCTTCGTCCGGCACGACGTCGATGATGTCCGTGGCGCCGAGCCGGGCGGCTGTCTTGCCGGTCTGGATGCTCATGCGCGTCGGTGAGCAGTTGGGGGCGGGCGAGTAGGCGTTCGAGAAGGTCATGCCCTCCGCCGCCAGGCGTTCGAGGCTCGGCGTCCGGTAGAGGTCGCTGACGGAGTTCCGTACCCGGGCGTCCATCTGCACGGACGTGCCGGTCCAGCCCTGGTCGTCCGACAGGATCAAGACGATGTTCTGGGCGGCCACGGAGAGTGCCCCGCCGACAAGCAACGCGGCAGCAAAGAGTGAGCGCAGTTTCATGGGCAAGGGTCTCGACAAGCGTGAAACCCTGCATTCAACCGACCTTCGCCCACGTCTTCAAGGGACGCGGGCGAAGGTCGAAGGCCTTGGCGGCGGGCGCTACCCGCGGAACCGCACCCGGACGCCGAACGTCCGCGGCTGGTTCGTGGTGATGCGCGGGTCGTAGTAGCCGGAGTTCTGGAAGATCTCCGCCCGTTCGTCCGTCGCGTTGTTGACGAACAGTTCCGCCCCCCACGCTCCGTCGTCGAAGTTGATGCCCGCGCGCAGGTTCACCAGCGCATAGGAATCCAGCAGGACGGGTTCCTGCTCGCTCTGCCGCGCGAGCAGGTTCCAGCGCTCGTCGGTGTACGACCAGGTCGCCTGCCCGTAGATGTCGCGGTTCCCGGTGATCGCCTTGTCGTAGCGGAGGCCGAGCGTCCACGCCCACTCCGGCGTGTGCGCGAGCCGCCGCCCGTCCTCGGCGTAGACCAGCGGCGGATCCCGGGCGATGGTCGCGAAGTCGCCTTCGAGTTCGGCGATGTTGTAGGCCAGCCCGCCGGTCAGCGTCCAGTTGGTGTTGATTCGGGCAACCATGTCCATTTCGACGCCCTGGATCGTCGAGCCCCCGACGTTGCGGCGGAAGTTGAAGGGCACCGTAAGCAGGTCGTAGAGGACCGTGTAGAAGTTGTCCCAGTCGATCATGTAGGCGGCGCCGTTCAGCACGACGCGGCCGTCGGCCAGGGTCGACTTCCAGCCGACCTCGTAGGACTTCGTGTAGTCCGGCTCCACGAAGACGGGCACTTCGGCGTGGGTCACGTTCGGGTTGCGGCGGCCCGGACGCACGCCCTCGCCGTAGGCGAAGTAGACGAGCAGGTCTTCGGAGACGTCGTAGCGGACGTTGAACTTGTAGGTCTGCTCCTTGACGTCCGGCGCCTCTTCGCTACGCGAGAACGTGCCCTTCGACTCCCACGGGTAACCGCAGTTGAAGCCCCAGTCGTCGCCGTCCTCCCAGCGGAAGTGGCGCGTTCCGGCGGACACGGTCAGGCGGTCCGTGAAGTCCCAGGAGACGTCCCCGAAAAAGGCCGTGCTGTAGTCCTCGTACTTCCAGCCCGGACAGCTCCACCACTCCTGCGGGAGCGGGTCGACGCCCGCCCCGCGGGTGTAGTCCGCGGCCGGGCCGGTCTCGAAGTTGATGTTCCGCATGCGCCAGAAGATGTGCCCGTTCCCCCAGCTCTTCTCCTGGAACACGCCGACGAGCCAGTTCAGCCGGCTCCCCGTGTCGCCTTTCGAGGTCAGGCGGATCTCGTGGCTGATGCGGCGGTTGTCGTCCTCGCTGTCGAAATGCACGGTGGGGTCGGCGCAGCCCGTGAAGCCGTACCAGTAGTAGTCCTCGCAGGCGTGCTGCTGGATCCACGCGCCGAACGAGGCGTACTCCACGTAGTCGGAGTAGTCGTTCACCGCGAAGTCCTCGCGCTCGTAGTAGGACACCGCGTAGATCAGGTCGCCGATCCCCGTCTCGCCGGAGAGCGTGAATCCGAGCTGGTCGCTGTTGACCTCCCGCCATTCCGGGCCGAAACGGGTGACCTCGAGGTCCCCGCGCCGGGTCGGGTCGTGGTTCCACGAGCCCACGGCATCCAGGGACTGCGTGAATGCCGACGCCGTCGCGGTCCAGTTGTCGGTGAGGTCGACGAGCAGCGATACCCGGCCACCCTGGACCTCTTCCTCGTTGTAGTCCTCGCCGGCGTAGCGGTCGTTGTTGACGGTGACGCCGTTGCGGAAGGTGAACTCGGAACGCCGGTTGTCGATGAAGCCGTTGCTCTTGTCGTACCAGAACACGCCCCGCAGCGCCGCGCGGTCGGACAGCGGCACGTTGACGAAGCCCTCGGCGGTGTAGGTGGTGTCGCCGTCGCTGATGCTGCCGCCCGTCAGGTCCGCGCCGTACTCGAACTTCTCCGGGTCTGGCTGCTTGCTGATGATGCGCACGGTTCCGGACACGGCGGACGCACCGTAGTAGGTGCCCTCCGGTCCGCGCAGCACCTCGATGCGCTCGATGTCGTAGAGGTGCAGGTCGGGCGCTCCGCCGTTGCGACCGGTCACCGGCTGCTCGTCGAGGTAGTAGGCCGTGGTCGCCGCGTTGGTGCGGAACACGTGCGGAATGCCGCCGTCCGACACGCCGCGGATGTGCATGACCTGCGTCCCGGGGCCCACGCTGATGTAGGAGAT
>JAPPHP010000044.1:0-1582 GCA_028821035.1 Gammaproteobacteria bacterium
GGCAAGCCGGACTTCTACGCGCTCATCCGGAAGTACCGCCGGCTGGACGAGTTGCCGGAGGAGTTCTTCCGTCGATTGAATGCCGTCTATCTCGGCATGATCAGCTACACGGACTGGCTGCTCGGCGAGCTGGTGGCCGTCATGGAAGAGCTGGGGCTCTTCGAGAACACGGTCCTGCTGGTCTCCTCCGATCACGGGGACTGGGCCGGGGACTACGGCCTGGTCGAGAAATGGCCAAGCGACTACAGCGAGGCGCTGAACCGCGTACCGCTGCTGGTCAAGGCGCCCGGCAACCGGGCCGGTCACGTGGTGGAAGGCCCGGTGGAGATGTTCGACCTGATGCCGTCCGTCATGGAGCTGGCCGGGGTGTCCCCGACACACACGCATTTCGCCAGGTCCTTCGTACCGCAGCTCCGGGGCGAACCGGAGGACCGCGAAAGACTGGTGTTCGCCGAAGGGGGTTACGACATCCGGGAGCCGCACGCTTTCGAGGGACGATGGAACTGGAACGATCCCCCCAGGGGCGTCTATACGCCGAAGGGGCGGCAGCAGCAGGAAGTCCCGGAGAGCGTATGCCGCGCCACGATGGTCAGGAGCCCCCGCCACAAGCTCATTCGACGCACGGCCGGTCAGGACGAGCTGTACGATCTCGAGAACGACCCCCTGGAGCTGCGGAACCTGATCGACGAACCCGGCATGCGGGAGACCAGGTCGGAACTCGAGACGTCGATGCTCGACTGGTTCATGCGCACGTCGGATACCGTTCCGACAGGAGGAGACCGACGCCGGTTCTGAGTGCCGGGAACGCTCCCTCGGCGCGTGTACACTTCCGGGCTTCCGCCACGACGTCCCGGAGGCGACATACCGTGATCAAGCGACTGGTTTCCCTGTGCCTGGTGGTCGCCGTTGCCTGGACGGCGGTTGCCGACCTGTCCAACAGCTATCGAAGGCTGCTACCGCTGGAGGGGGGGTCGAACTTTCGCGATCTCGGCGGATATCGGACGGCCGACGGGAAGACCGTTGCGAGAGGCATGCTGTTCCGCTCCGGCGCGATGACGGGGCTGACCGATGCGGACATGGCGTATCTCGACCAGTTCGGGATCAAGACCGTCGTGGACCTTCGCTCGAACGAAGAGATCGACCTGTATCCCAACCACTGGGCGTCGAGGAGCGGTATCGACATCGTCACGGGCGACTACTCGTTCGCGGCCATGGTGCCCCGCGACGAAGCCCCCGAGCGCCTGGACATGGCCGAGTTGTATCCCCGCCTGCTGGCCCAGATCGGCGGCCCGATCGGGTCGTACTTCGAAAGGGCCCTCGGAGAGGGGGCGCCCATGGTCGTGAACTGCTCGGCCGGACAGGACCGGACGGGGGTCGTTTCCGCCCTCATGCTGCTGTTGCTCGGCGTTCCCGAACCCGCGGTCATCGAGGACTATCTGCTGTCCACGGACTTTCGCCGGCCCATCGTCGAACAGGGTGGCGTCGACCTCGTCGAGGCCGCGAAGACCAACCCCTTCGCGGCCCTGATGCTGGAGTACAGCAAGGCCACGCCGCACCCCGAGCGGCCGAACCCGCTGGTCAC
>JAPPHP010000044.1:1682-5437 GCA_028821035.1 Gammaproteobacteria bacterium
CCGTCTTGACGAAGGCCTCGGCGGCCGCGTCCGTCTCGTCCACGTGGATGTTGCGCGCGACGCGCCAGATCTCGGGGTCCGTCGGGTGACCGGCTTTCGCCGCGGCTTCGGCATAGACCTCCCAGTGGGATTTCACCGACCAGGTGCCGATGAAGTTCGCCGAGATCGGGATGTAGCCGCGCGAACCGGCGAACCTGATCGAACCCGAGAACGGGCTCATCGCCGAGACGGCGATCGGCGGATGCGGTCTCTGGTAGGGCTTGGCCATGTAGCCGAGCCCGATGTCGTCGTAGATCCAGTCCTTCAGGGAGATCTTCCAGTACTCGCCGTCGAACTCGTAGGGTGGGTCCGAGGTCCAGATGTCGGTCATGATGTCGATCGCCTCGACCATCATCGCGTTGCGGTCCGCCTCCATCACGCCGAAGAGTTCGAAGTCGGGCGCGAGCCCGCCGGGACCCACCCCGGCGATGTAGCGTCCCTTGGCCAGGTGATCGAACAGCGCGATCTGCCCCGCCGTCACCGCCGGGTGGTACTGAGGCAGGCAGATGACGCCGGTGCCGCAGACGATCCGCTCGGTCTGCGGCAGCACGTGCGAAAGGAAGAGCAGCGGCGAGGTGATCTGTTCCGACTTGGAGGCGTAGTGCTCGCCGACCCAGGCCTCCGAAAAGCCGAGGCGGTCGGCCAGGACGATCGCGTCGATGTCCTCCATGAGGGTCTGGTGATAGTCCCTCGCGTGGTTGTGGATCGGCATCATGAACAGGCCAAGCTTCATCTCTCTACCTCTGTCCCGCGGCGCCGAGACGGAAACCGACATGGACGGGTGACGATACACCAGTCCCGTCCCCCTTTCGTCACGCCCTATAATCGGAGCCATGCCCCTTCCCGAGATCCTGAAGGCGACCCGCGTTGCCGAGAGTCGCTTCTTCCACGTCGAGGCCCTGGACCTGCGTTTCTCGAACGGTGTCGAGCGCCGCTACGAGCGTCTGCCGCCCCGGGGCCGCCAGGCCGTCATCGTCGTCGCCGTCACCGAGGACGACGAGGTCGTGCTGGTCCGCGAGTACCTCGCCGGCCTGCACAAGTACGAACTGGGTCTGCCGAAAGGCACGGTCAGCGGACCCGGCGAGACGTACGAGGAAGCCGCCAACCGCGAACTCAAGGAAGAGGCCGGCTTCGGGGCCCGCCGCATCGAGTACCTCCGGGAGTTGAGCGTCGCCCCGTCGCACATGGGCTTCACGGTCCATGCCATGCTGGCGCGGGACCTCTATCCCGAGAGCCTGCCGGGCGACGAGCCCGAGCCCCCGGAAGTGCGCACGTGGCCCCTCGCGGCCATCGACGACCTCTTCCTGTCGAACGAACTGAGCGAGGCGCGTTCGCTCGCGGCCATTCGGGTTGCGCAGATCCACATGGGCCGCGGCTGACCGCGGTGACGGACACCTCCCGACTGCACGCCGACCTCGTCGACATCGTGCGCCGCGCCGGCGCCGGGATCATGGAGGTCTACGCCACGGACTTCGATGTCGAGACCAAGTCCGACAGCTCGCCCGTGACGGAGGCCGACCTGCGGGCGCACGCGGTGATCGTTGCCGGGCTGGGGGACGTCGCGCCGGACGTTCCAGTCCTGTCCGAGGAATCGGAGCCGCCGGAGTTCGAGACCCGCAGGACGTGGTCTCGGTACTGGCTGGTGGACCCTCTCGACGGGACGAAGGAGTTCGTCGGACGCAACGGTGAGTTCACGGTGAACATCGCGCTGATCGAGGGGCACCGCCCGGTGCTCGGCGTCGTCGGCGTCCCGGCGAAGGACGAAGTGTTCGTGGGCGATGTCGGTCTGGAGCGGGCCTACAAGCAGACCGGGACGGAACGCGTGCCGCTGGGTACACGCCGGATCACGGACCGAGGCCTCACGGTTGTCGCCAGCCGCAGCCACGGCGGCGACCGGCTCGAGCGTTACCTCGATGCGGTCGGTGCCGCAATCGGACCGATCACGCGACGGCCGGTCGGAAGTTCGCTGAAGCTCTGCCTTCTTGCCGAGGGAGAGGCCGACTTCTATCCCCGGCTCGGACCGACCTCGGAGTGGGACATCGCTGCGGCGCATGCGGTTCTCGCGGCGGCCGGCGGCGCTGTGCGGCGGTTCGACGGGCGGCCGCTCGAATACAACACGAAGCCGTCGTTCCTGAATCCGGAGTTCATGGCGGTCGGGGACCCCGCGTTCCCCTGGGAGGAGCGCCTGCCGCCCGCACCGTCCCCGTAGCGCATAACATAAGCCGCGCTACTGGACGGAGGAGACCCCCTTGGCGGACCTGAAACCGCGCTCGCTGCCCGAGCCCACGCCGGAGACGCAACACTTCTGGGACGGGACCCGGGAAGGCGAGCTACGCCTGCAACGTTGCCGCGACTGCGGCTGCACGTACTTTCCGCCGCGGCCCTTCTGCCCGGCATGCGCGAGCCAGGACGTCGAGGTGTTCGCCGCGAGCGGCCGGGGGTCGCTCCTGAGCTATGTCATCAACCATCGCCCGCATCCCTCCTTCGACGGACCCTACGCGATCGCCGTGGTCAAGCTCGACGAGGGACCGACACTGATGTCCAACATCGTGGACTGCGCCCAGACCCCCGAAGCCCTGGTGCTCGACATGCCGCTCGAAGTGGTCTTCGCGGAGCAGAACGAGTCCATCACGCTGCCGCTCTTCCGGCCGGCGGATGGAGGTGCGTCATGACCGGCGTAGCGATTGTCGGTGCGGCCGAAACGACCGAACTCGGCCTGATCCCGCACCTGAGCCAGATCCAGTTGCACGCCGACGCGGCGCTCAACACCCTGGCGGACGCGGGTCTCAAGCCCTCGGACATCGACGGCGTGGCGACGGCCGGCGCCGCGCCCACGGACATCGTGCACTACCTCGGGATCACCCCCCGCTGGGTGGACGGCACGAGCGTGGGTGGCTGTTCGTTCATGCTCCACGTGCGCCACGCGGTGGCCGCCATCCACGCGGGGCAGGCCGAGACCGTCCTCATTACCCACGGCGAGAGCGGCCGCTCTGGCGTCGGCCGCGGCATGTACCGTGGCGGCGGCCGCTCGAGCCTGCCGGGGCAGTTCGAGGGTCCTTACGGCGGCATGGGTCCGACCACGATGTTCACCATCGGCGTACTCCGCTACATGAAGGACTACGGCCTGACGCACGAGCAGCTCGCCTCGGTGGCGGTCGTCCAGCGGGAGTGGGCCGGGCGCAATCCGCGTGCGTCGTTTCGCGATCCGATCACGGTCGAGGACGTACTGGCGTCGCGGATGATCGCCTACCCGTTCCACAAGCTGGAGTGCTGTCTGGTCACCGACGGCGGCGGCGCGCTGATCCTCACGAAGGCGGACCGCGCGGGCGACTTCCCGCAGCCGGCGGTCCACATCATGGGGACCGGCGAGAGCGTCGAGACCCCCATGGTCAGCCAGATGGAGGACCTGCGCTCCTCGCGCTCGTTCCGCGTGGCCGGCGGCGAGGCCATGCGCACGGCCGGTATCGGTCACGGCGACGTGGACCACATGATGGTCTACGACGCGTTCGCACACCTGCCGATCTGGGGGCTCGAAGACCTGGGCTTCGTGGGCCGCGGCGAGGCCGGGCCTTTCATCGCGGACGGCAACACCCGGCCCGGCGGCGCGCTTCCCCTCAACACGAACGGGGGCGGACTCTCCTACATGCACTCCGGCATGTATGGCATGTACGCGCTGCAGGAGAGCGTGCGGCAGATCCGCGGCACCGCGGCGGCGC
>JAPPHP010000135.1:0-2822 GCA_028821035.1 Gammaproteobacteria bacterium
GCCCGTCGCATGACTGCGTCTGCCTGCACATCTTCAAGGAGAACCCCGACGGCACGATGCCCGACGAACACGAGCTCAAGCGGATGAACGTCGACGAGTTCCAGTACATCCACCGCCACGTGATCCCCGATCTCCTGGAGATGGGCGTGGACGAGGCGACTGTGCGGACGCTCTTCGTGGACAACCCGCGGCGTTTTTTCGGCGGGAGTTGACGGCGTCGGGCGTCGACGCCGGGTTTTTCCGTGCACTGGCGCCCTGAGTTTCGGTCGACAGGCGCATCCCCTATGCTCGCATGCGGATGAGGGATGGAGCGCGATGGATGATCGGCAAGAGACTATGGCTTTCCTGCGCGCTGCTCGCCCTGGCGGGCGCTGCGTGGGCCGAGAGCTTTGTGGATTCCTGGGGGCCGGCAACCGGGGCCACCGCGCCGGCGATCCAGGCCGAGGACCAGGACGGCGTACTCCGTGACCTCGCGTCGCTGTGCGGCGAACGCGGCGTCCTGCTCGTGCTGAGCCGCTCCGCGGACTGGTCGGATCTGCTGGAAGCCGTCGGCGCAGCGCCGGGCTCCTGACCGGAACGCGCAGGCCGGCGCCTCGATGCTCGTCATCGTCCTCATTTCGGCGGCCGTCTACCTGCTGCTCCTGATCGGGAGCAGCGTGTACGGCGCGACCCGCAGGGAGGGCCGAGGCGACCTGTTGCGTTCCGATGCCGCGAAGGCCCTGACCGTCGCGCTTGTTGCGGCGTTCGGGGTCCTGCCGACCGAACCGTTGAGCGTCCTCTGGCTCACCCTGCTGCAGGACCACGTCGACGTCACGGCCTACCTATTCTTCCTGGTCCCGGGGCCTGTCGTCGCCGTCATGGCGGCCATCCAGGCGTTCGTGCTGGCGCGGATCTACCGGGCGCGGCCGGTGGTCTTGGCGGCGGTCTACGTGGGCGTTTACGCGGCCACCTACGCCTTCTGGCTCTCCCGGATCTTCAACCCGCCCGGCGACATCGCCCGCTACGCCGCCGTCGTCCTGATCGTCGGCGGGGTCGTGATGGCGCTCTTCGTCCGTTTCGTCTGGCGCCGTCCCGCCTGACGCCGCGCGCGGTACGCGGGCGGCGCCCGCCCTTGGGACGCGCGTCAGAGGGGGCTCAGATCGGGCCAGGCCCCGCGCGCCCCGTGAGGATCCAGCGGATCATGGGCAGGTGCGCGCGGCCCTGGAATAGCTCGTCCTCGACGAGGTACGCGGGGGCGTTGAAGAGCCCGGCCGCGGCGAGGCTTGCCCCCAGGGCGGCGAACGCCTCTCTGCATGGATCGGAGTCCGGATCGAAGTCGGCCACGCCGACCTCCCCGAGGAGCGCCCGGATCGCGGTGGCGTCCTCCAGGTCCAGTTCCATCTTCCAGTAGCGCTCGAAGACGCGGTCCAGGAACCCGTGGAGCGCCGCATCGGAATGCGACCTGGCGGCCAGCATCGCCATTCCGGCCACCGTGGAGTCGGGCGCGCGGTCCGGTTCACGGATGGTGAGGCCTTGAGCCCGGGCGTACCGTGCGAGGTCCATGGCGCGGTAGGCCACCCGGTGGCGCTTGTGGCGCGCGTCGCGGTCGTCTCCGGTGGGGGCCGGACGCGGCGGCGAGGTCACGAGCGGGAGCCAGTCGACATCGACCCCGAGTTCCCGCGCCACAGCGCGCGTGGGCGCGAGCGCCAGGTAGCACTCGGGACTCTTGATGTCGATGCCGACCGTCAGCGGCTTGGTCGGGACAAAGGGCTCTGTCATGGGCCGCTCGCCGCGTCCGCTTCGAAACGGCGGTAGGCGATGTCGGGCGCGGGACCTTCGCGGCCCGTCAGGATCCAGCGCACCATGGGCAGGTTCTCCCGCCCGAAGAAGTACTCACCCTCGACGACGTACCCGGGGACCCCGTAGACGCCGGCGTCGAAGACGGCCGCCTGCATCGCATCGTGCTCGGCGCGTCCAGGGCCCTGACGGAACTCCTCGAAGTCCGCGACGTCGGCGCCGGCCTCGGCCAGCACTCCCGTCACGACCTCGGGGTTCTCGGCGTCGAGTTCCCGGCGCCAGAAACGCTCGTAAGTGATATCCGTGTAGCGTCGCAGAATGTCGCGCCCCTGGCGTTTCGCCCACATCATCGCGATGTGCACGAGGGAGGTGTCCCAGATCTTCACGGTGCCGCGCAGGGTGTAGCCCATCAGGCGCGCGTAGCGTCGCGCATCGCGGTATGCGTAACGCACGCCCTGCCACTGTTCGGGGGTCCTGTTCTGTTCGGCCACCTTGCCTTGGTCGTCGAGGCGCGCCGAGCCGAGGAAGCTCGGGATGTCCAGCGTCAGCGGCCGCCAGTCGATCTCGATGCCGAGCTGGTCCTCGATCGCGTAGGTCGGGTCCTTGGCGATGAAGGCGTAGGGGCTCTTGTAGTCGATGTAGACGATGAGCGGGGCGTCGGACGCCAGGGGGTCGAAGTCGGACAGGGTGGTCATCGCTCTCTCATCGCAGCGAGGCCTCGAAGCCCAGGTCGAGGCCGGCAAGTATGGCGCGTTTCGTCTCGCGGTAGGCGTCGGGGTCGAGGTCGGCGAGTGTGGTCAGGAAAGGCCGGCTCGCCTCGATGAGGTCACTGCCCGCCGGGTACACCCTGTGCACGAGGCCGTACTCGAACGCCCGCGCGCCGTCCATTCGCTCGCCCTCGTAGGCGATCGGCGTGACGGCGGACTGGTCGAGTTGCCGGACGAGCTTGTAGGACCAGCCCTCGGCGGCCCACATCGCCCGGTGGATGCGCGGGTCCCCGTAGTTCACGTCCGCGGTCGCGAGGCGAAAGTCGCAGGACAGGCTGT
>JAPPHP010000135.1:2922-5418 GCA_028821035.1 Gammaproteobacteria bacterium
GGGTCCCCGTAGTTCACGTCCGCGGTCGCGAGGCGAAAGTCGCAGGACAGGCTGTAGTCGTAGCCGGAGCCAAGGGCGGCGCCGTGCAGGAGGGCCACCGTCGGCTTGCCCACGTGACGGACCCAGCCCGCCGTCTCCAGGAGCAGCGCGGGGCCGAGCCCGAGGTCGAGGTCCACCAGCCGGTTCCGCATGCGGTCCGGCCAGGACTTCGCGTCCGCCGCCAAATCGTCGCCGGCGCAGAATGCGCGGCCTACGCCGGAGAAGGCGATCGCGCGCACGGCGGGATCGGCGTCGGCGTCCAGGAAGGCACGGCCGATGCGCTCGTGCTGGAGCGGGTCGATGGCGTTCAGTTTGTCCGGACGGTTGAGGCGGAGGTGACGGACCGCGCCGTCGTCCTCGACGAGCAGGAGCGCGCTGTCCGTCATCGCGCTGTGATCATCGACCCGTGAAGCGTGGCTCGCGCCGCTCGCGCCACGCCTGCACGCCCTCGATGCGATCCTCGATGACGTGCGTCTGGCGGATGCCCAGGCTGTGGACCATGGCCGACTCGAAGTCGAGATCGAGCTGGCCGAGCACCTGCATCTTGTGGACTTCCCATGCCCGCGTGGGCATGTCGGCGATCGTCGCGATGGCGGCCTCGGCCTCCTCCACGGTGTCGACGATCCGGTGCACGAGCCGGATGCGCAGGGCCTCCGCCGCGTCCAGCGTCTCCCCGAGCAGCAGGATGCGCATGGCCTGGGACTGGCCGATCAGGCGCGGCAGGACGTAGGCGATGCCGGTGGAAGCTGCGGTACCGTTGGAGACGCGTGGATCGCCGATACGGGCATCGGGCAACGCCAAACGCAGGTCACAGACGCACGCGAGGTCGAGTGCCAGGCCGGAGGCCGCGCCCTCGAGCACGGCGACGGTGGGTTTCATCAGCGACCGCAGTGCGCGCAGGGCATCCTGCTCGGGAAGCGGAGCCGAACCGTGGGAACCCTCGGGTCTGCGGTGGCCGAAGCGCTCCGGCCAAGGCCCCATGTCCGGCGCCGCGCCGGCCGAGAAGGTCCCGCGGGCGCCCGTCAGGGCCAGGACCCGGACCTCGGGGTCGTCGGCTGCCCTGCGGCACACCGACGTCAGCGCCTCGAGCACCGCGTAGTCGATGCGGTTCTCGTCGCCGTGATCGAAGCCGACCGTCAGCCGTCCGCCGCTCAACCGAGTGGTCAGGCGATCCGTCGGTGACTCGTACATGCCCGGTTGCGTGGTGTGCTGGGAATCCGGTCGCCGGAGACGGTGCTGTCGGTTCGCTGTGTTGCCGGCGTCTCTTGGGCTTCGGCGTCCGGCGTATCGGGTGTGTTGCGCGTCCGGGCGCTCAAGCCCGACGCGGCTTCAAGACGAGTTGCTTGCGTCCACTGCTCGACGGGCCCTGTCCGCTTACCCCCATGGGGATTTGCTTGATCTTCTTGCCCGACTTCAGGAATGCGTCCACATCTGCCGCGAGTTGCTCCCTGGTGCGGGCGATGGCCGCATCCGTACGTGGTTTGTTTGCCATAGTTCCTCCCCTGCGACCCGCTACTGTAACGGCCGGCCGGTAAAGTTGGAACATTGACATCGATCTCCGAATTGGGTAGGCGGCCTCGCTAGCCCGCTATCTCAAACATGGCTTCTGGCCGCCCTGAACCGGGGTCGTCCGCGCGGCGGCTGTCACGGTCGCGGCGTGACGGGCTATGATTGACTGTCGGTCCTGACGCGAAGAAAGGACCGCGCCCCCGGGGACCGCCGGAGACCCAGGCGGTTCCCGACCCCGGCCGGCAGTAAGTGGCGGGACGAAGGCCTCCCGACGGACCCGAGTGACTGACCCGAGCGCCAGACGCATGCAATACGATCTCCAGACGCTGCGTGGCGACCTGTTCGGGGGCGTGACGGCGGCGGTGGTGGCATTGCCGGTCGCGCTCGGTTTCGGGATCGCTTCGGGGATGGGCGCCGCCGCGGGTCTATACGGCGCCATAGCGGTGGGTTTCTTCGCGTCGGTGTTTGGGGGCACCCGCTCCCAGGTGTCCGGCCCGACGGCCCCGATGACGGTCGCCATGGCCGTCATCGTGACGACGCACGCCACCACGCTCCCCGAGGCCCTGACGATCGTGGTGCTCGGCGGTCTGCTGCAGGTGCTCCTCGGCGTCTCGCGCATCGGTCGCTACGTGGCGTATACGCCGCACGTGGTCGTTTCCGGGTTCATGTCGGGGATCGGCATCATCATCATCGTGATGCAACTGCTTCCCCTGCTGGGCCTGCCGGTCGCGCCGGGAGGAGCGGTCGGCGCCGTCCAGGCGCTGCCGGCGGCAATCGCGCAGGCGAGTCCGAGCGCGCTCGGCATCGGGGTCGCCACGCTCGCCACGTGGGCCCTGTGGCCGAAGCGATTCGACCGCCTCGTGCCCGGAGCCCTCGTGGCCTTGCTGGTCGGAACGCTGCTCGGGGTGGCCTGGCTGACGGACGCCCCGACGATCGGGCACATCCCGA